>JAJFGM010000346.1 GCA_021776145.1 Kiloniellaceae bacterium
TGGACACAGGCGCAACGTGGTCGCGGTCTTAGCAGGAAAGTCCTTGAGAAATGGCTTATGTGGGCGGGCCGCTGCCCAACGGTTGGGGTCCCTGCGATCCGGGCGGTTACGACGCTGCGTAGCCATCGACGACCAGCTCCAGTCCGGCTGTCGCCAGATCGTAGACCAAGCCGTGCAAGATCGTTTCAACTGGCACCAGGGGGTGGTGGCGCAGCCGCGTCACTTCATCCGCCACGGCACGACGCGGGTCGTCAAAGGCTCTGAGGTAGGCGACAAGACCATCGGCGCCGAGATCTCCGATCTCCGCGCCCAGCCGCGCGTAGGCCTCGGGCGTCAAGTTGGCTCGCAGTGATGCCGCCAGATCGCCGGCCCTTTTTTTGGCCAGGCAATTGCCGCAATCGCTGTGGGTGACGACGGCCACTTCACGAATGCCGGCGAGGTGCAAACCGACAAGCAACGAGCGGTTTTCGGCGACGGCACCAATGGTGCGGATGATGCGCACCTCGGAGCGGCCGGCGCCGTCTGCGCCGAAACCGTCGATGCCGAGTGCTTGCGGGTTGATGCGCGGGTCCATGCAGGTGATCAGGGCGAAACCGCCCGGATGGCGCGCGACCGGGAGACGCGATGGATCGAGACCGTGACGAAAGGCACGATTGCCGGCACGCAGTCGATCGAGCCAGCGCTGCTGTTCAGGGGGCATCGTGGCACTCCTTATCCTGGGGTAGGGAGCACTATTGCATTGCGAATTCGCAGAATCTATTAGTAAAGTCGCAAATCGATTCTGCGATTTTGCCAGGAAAGAAAGATGAATTGGGACGACCTCAAGTGCGTTCTCGCGCTGCATCGCGGCGGTACTTTTTCGGCAGCGGCGCAGCGGTTGGGCAACGATCAGACGACAATCTCGCGGCGTCTCAAGGCGTTGGAAGGGACACTCGGCGTCAGGCTATTCGTGCGCGGCCAGGGTCGCTTACTGGCCAACGATGCCGGCACAGCGGTTGTCGCGCGGGCTGAGCGGGTCGAGGCGGAAATGATTGCGCTGCAGGATACGCTCGGCGCTGCCGCCGCGCCATCCGGCAGCGTGCGTCTGACGGCGGTGCCGATCCTCGTCAATCGCCTGTTGGTTCCGCGTTTGGCCAGCCTTGTGGCACGCCATCCGGCATTGGTGCTGGAGATGTCCGCCGATGCGCGCAACCTGAGCCTCGGCAAGCGCGATGCCGATATTGCCTTGCGTTTGGCGCGGCCGCAAGCGGGCACCATGCTGTGCCGCCGGGTCGGCAGCGTCTCCTACTCGGTCTATGGCGCCGCGCGTCGCGAAGATGGCAAAGCGCCCTTGCAGTGGCTGGATTACGACGAGTCCCTGGCGCATCTGCCCCAGGCCCGTTGGGTGAGGCGGCAAAGCGCCACTGTAACCCGAATGCGGGCTGGCGATGCCGAAACGCTGCTGGCGGGTGTGCGAGCCGGTCTTGGCCGCGCGGTATTGCCGGATTTCGCTGCGCGCCCGTTGGCGGATGTCGAAAGGCAGAGTCCGGGACCGGTGCTGAGTCGCGAGGTGTGGATGCTGGTGCATCCGGATTTGCGCGACCTGCCGCGCATCGCCGCAGTGCAGGCCTGGTTGTCGGAGCTCTTTGCCGGCCTGAACAACCCGGCAAGCGAGGAGGTGGCGTGAAATGCGGCAATGCCAGGAAATTATAGTTCTGCCACCCTCAGGCGCAGGTTTGCACGAGCTTACCGACCGGGTCGTTGCCTGGGTTGGCGAACAAGGGGTGCAACAGGGTGTGTTGGTCCTTTACTTGCGCCACACATCGGCATCGTTGTTAATCCAGGAAAATGCCGATCCCGACGTTTGTCGCGACCTCGAGACCTTTTTCACCGGCTTGGCGCCGGAAGACCCGGCGCGTTATCGCCATGGCACGGAAGGTGCCGACGACATGCCGGCCCATATTCGTGCCGCGCTGACCCAGCCGCAGCTTTCCATCCCACTACGCGAAGGTCGACTTTTGCTGGGGACCTGGCAGGGCATCTATCTTTTCGAGCATAGGCGGGCGCCGCATCGCCGCGAATTGGTGTTGCATTTAACCGGCGCGTGAAGGCGTAGATCCGCCCTACCAGCCTACCGCCGCGCCGTCGGTGCGTGGCTCGCTGCCGGCGATGTAGCTGCCGTTGTCGAGCCGGCGGATGATCTGGCCGCGCCCGAAGCCGATCGAGGTGTCGGCGCGGACGATGTCGTGGCCGCGCGCGCGCAGGCTGTCGGCAATTGCCTCGGGAAGGCCTGGCTCAACGGCGACCTGTTTGCCTTCGACCCACATCCAACGGCTGGCATCGAGCGCCGCTTGCGGGTTGAGGCCATGGTCGAGCATGCCGGCGACCACCTGTAAATGCCCCTGCGGCTGCATTTCGCCGCCCATGACTCCAAGCGGCCCGACGGCCTGTCCATCCTTGGTGAGGAAAGCCGGGATGATGGTGTGGCGTGGCCGCTTGCCGCCCTGTGCTTCGTTCGGGTGGCCGGCCTCAAGGGTAAATCCGGACGCCCGGTTCTGAAATGAGAGGCCGAGATCGGGGATCACGACGCCACTGCCGAAGCCGTGATAGTTCGACTGGATGAAGCTGACCATCATGCCGTCGCGGTCGGCGGTGCATAGATAGACGGTCCCGCCGCGTGGCGGCTTGCCCGGCGGCGGCGTGGCGGCCGCGTCGCCGATCAGAGCGCGGCGCGCGGCGAGGTAACCGGGATCAAGCAACCCGCTGACCGGCACCTCGGCATGCTCCTGGTCGGCGACGTAGCGGTAGGTGTCGGCAAAAGCCAGCTTCATGGCCTCGATTTGCAGGTGCCAGGCCTCGGCACTGATTTGCGGATGGTCGCCGACGTCGCTGCCGTCAAGAATGCCGAGCGCGATCAGCGCGGCGATGCCTTGGCCGTTCGGTGGAATCTCCCACAGCTCGTGGCCTTTGTAGGCCATACCAATAGGCTCGACCCATTCACTGCTGTGCCGCGCCAGATCTTCGGCCGCGAAATGGCCGCCGGTTTCCCCACTGTAGGAAAGGATGCGTTCGGCCACCGCGCCTTCATAAAAGTCGCGCAGGCCGCGTTCGGCGAGACCGCGCAGGCAGGCCGCATGTCCAGGACTGAAGCAGATCTGACCGGCCCGCGGCGCTTGGCCGCTCTTTGCGAAATACTCGGCCCAACCCGCCAGTGCCGGGTCGCCGGAGCCAAGATAGGTGGCCGTTGCGTTGCTCCAAAGTTCGGAGACGACCGGTGACAGGGGAAAGCCGTTTTCCGCGTAATCAATGGCCGGCGCAAGGAGTTCCGCCATAGCTGTGCGCCCAAAACGCCCGTGCAGGTCGTCCCAGGCAGCCGGTGCGCCCGGCACCGAGACGCTGAGCCAGCCGTAATCGGGCATCGCCGCGTGACCCTCGGCGCGCAGGGCCTCGCTACTGAGTGCCGCCGGCCAGCGACCCGAGCCGTTGAGGCCGTGCAGCTTGGCGCCATCCCAAACCAGCGCAAAGGCATCGCTGCCGATGCCGTTCGAGGTCGGCTCGACAACGGTCAAGGCCGCCGCCGTGGCGATGGCGGCGTCGACCGCGTTGCCGCCCTGCTGCAAGACACGCAGGCCGGCTTGTGCTGCCAAGGGTTGGCTGGTGGCGACGACACCGTTGTTGGCGAGAACGGGGCTGCGCCGCGATGCATGGGGCTGATGGTTTATCTGCACGTTGGCCCTCGGATTTGCTGACAATGGCATCGAAGCGAAGGCGCTGCCGACCTTCGCGTTCTGTGGTATACCATACGCAGATAGCGCGCCGGCGCCAGCAAGAAATTGGCGACCGGTCGCGCGGGACGGCGCGGCAGGTTCAAAGAAAACGTGTCGATCGGAAGCCAATCGCGGCGTTGGCCGCCGCGGAGGTCAGGGTTGGCTCTGAACTCCTGGAGCGAATTGGGATTGAACGGCGGTCTTTAAGACTGCACCGCCCCAAACGCCTCGAATGGCGCACTCCGCCGCCGTGCGGTCACTGGCCGCAGTGGTGCGCGAACGCCGGTCTGGTCGAGTCATCGCGACCGGGCTGGCGACGGTCTAATCGAAAAGGGCGTCGATATCGGCTTGCGTGATGGCTTCGGCGGCAAGCTGCGGGCCATTCATCAAATTGTCCGGGTCTTCGGCATCAGAGGCTTGCGCGGCATCGGTTCCCGGTGTGACCGGCAGATCTATGAAGGCCTCGGTTCCCCAAATGCCGATCATCGCCAGGATGCGGTCTTCGATGAACCGCAGGGTCTTTACGACCTTGCCGACGCGCTGACCGGTGATGTCTTGGAAGTTGCAGGCCTCGTAGATCGCCACCAGGGCCGTGGCGACCTGATCCACCATAACCTGGATTTCTTCGTCGTTGTGGTGGCTCTGGCCGATCTTGTGGATGGCCTCCTCGATCTTTTCATTGGATTCGAGAATGGTATTGGTGGCGCTTTCGGTTGCGTCGACGACGGCGTCGAGCTGTTTCGCCACGGACGACAACTGATCTTCATCCGCCTGCGGGTGCTTGATCGCGGCAATCTCGGTCTTGGCGCGGGAGATAGCGAGCACCATCTGGGCGATTTCGACCTTTACGTCATGATCGTTGTCCAACTTTGTCGGGCCCTCGGGAGCATCGTCCTCTGTCGCGCTCTCGGGAGCGGCTTCCTCTGCCGCGCTCTCAGGAGCGACTTCCTCTGCCTGGGACTCCGGAGCTGCCATTTCCTGGTTGCCGCGCAGTTCGGCTACTTCCTTCCGCAAACCCTCGATCGCTTGCAAGAGTTGGGCATTGCTGACCGCCGAGGTGCCATCACCTTTGGTTTCGACAGAGGTTTCGACGCTGTCATGGATACTGCGCAATTCCTGTTCCTGGCGGCGCAGGCGAGCTTGTCGCTCGGCCGCGAATTCCCGATGCGGGGCATTGGTCGTCATTAAATGCTCACTCCTGCGATATGGCTGCGAAGGGGGCCGTCTTCGGCAGCCGATCATTTCAGGTCACGCGACGTACCCGGCAGCCAGCGATCACTCAGTCACGCTTTGAGCCGGGATGTATGACAATTAAGTGGAGATTTATAGCTTACCGTACTTAACGAATTGTGAGCACGGCCGCAAAATCGATCCTGGGAAGGCGTATTTGAGCATTTTTCGGGGCTGCGGCAGGGCCGCGCCGCGCGCGTTAGAATTTGTTTAACCGGGTCGCATTAGGTTAATCCGCGTTATCGTTTCAATTAGCGGTTTCGGAACTCGATCCGATCGCGGGCAACCTGGGATTTCCATGCCGGTTGGAGGGACCATAGAGAGCAAGACTTCGGAAGCAACGACGCCAATCCGTCTACGCCTCAAGGCGTGGTGGCACGGAATGCCCGTCGAAGCCTTCTGCGCGAACGAGGCGTCGGCTGCCGCTGCCCGAGAACCTGAAGGCTTGCCTGAAATCCCCAAACAGCGTTGGGTGCGCGAGCGCATTGAGGTCGCCCAGCAAGTCTGGGGCGAGGGCATGTGCGGGCCGGGCGATGAAGATTTCCTGCATCACCTCATCTCGCCTCTCGGCCTCGACCCGGCCATGAACGTAGTCAACCTGGGCGCCGGTCTCGGTGGTGCCGACCGATACATGGTCGAAAAGTTTGGCGTCTGGGTGACCGGTTTGGAAGCCGACACGGATCTGGTCACCGAGAGCAACGATCTGTCGTCGCGCGCCGGCATGAATAAGAAGGCGCCGGTCGAGCTCTACAATCCGGACGAACACATCTTCAAGCCAAAGAGCATCGACTGCATCTTGTCCATGAATAACCTTTACGGGGTCAAGGAGAAGACCCGCCTGCTGGAGGAAGTGTCGCGCGGCCTGAAAGCTGGGGGCCAGTTCCTCTTGACCGATTTTCTCTTGGCCGATGGCGTCAAGACCGATGACCTGAGTGACTGGGCGCGTCGGGCCCCGGTCAAGCCGCACCTCTGGCAGCTCGCCGACTTCGAGCAGAAGTTCGCGGATCTGCGCCTCGATTTGCGGGTCAAGGAGGATATTACCTCGACCTTTTGCAGCATAATCGCGAAGTCCTGGGCCGACGTCGTTCCGACAGTCGAGAAAGAGCGGGGCAGCCGGCTGTACTCGGCGATCCTGGTCGACGAATTGGAAATCTGGTCGCGGCTTTCCGAGGCGCTTGAGAGCGGCAAATTGCGGATTTACCGATTCCATGCGATTAAGGGCAAAGCCGACAAGATGCTTTCGGACTGGTAGCCGCGGGGTCGCCGGCAAAGGTTGACAGCAGGCCGTGGCTTGCCTACTTTCCCGGCCTTTCCGGCGCCGTCGCGGCCGCCGACACCGAGATTCAAGGATCAGGTCATGAAAGTCGTTAATTCGCTGAAGACAGCCAAGCTGCGCGATAAAAACTGCCGCGTCGTGCGCCGCCGTGGCCGGATATATGTCATCAACAAGAAAAACCCTCGCTTCAAGGCTCGCCAGGGCTGACGATCCGGCCTGCTCGAGGCCTCACCCGATAGAGTCCTGATCTGGCTGACCCCCGGCGCTGCTGACCTCCAGTCTGGCCAGTGCCATCCCCCTGATCTGCCTATCCGCCGCCATTCCCACTCGGCCGCCAATGGCTAATTCGCGCCGCGAGACGGCTATGGGCATTGACCGTCGCGCGCCGAGGCTGCATATTTTCGCTATTGGTATTACCAATTTTCGCGACACCCGCCGCCTATCCATCCGGTGATCGCGGCCCGTGCGAGAGGTTGCCCATGCGTATGCCCGATCCCGATCAGGAGGTGATTGGCGACAAGGTCGAGATCGCGGCCGCCCTTCGCCAGTTGGTCCCCGGCGAAGGGGTCGTCGTCGATCCGGAAGAACTCCGCGCATACGAGTCCGATGGCCTGACTGCCTATCGGCAAGAGCCTCTGCTGGTCGTTTTGCCCGAGACCACGGAACAGGTCTCGCAGGTTTTGCGATTCTGCCACCAACGCGGCGTCAAGGTCGTACCCCGCGGGGCGGGAACCTCACTGTCCGGCGGTGCTCTGCCATTGGCGGACGGCGTATTGCTTGGTTTGGGCAAGTTCAACCGCGTCCTCGATATCGACTACGACAACCGCTGTGCCGTGGTGCAGCCCGGCGTCACCAACCTGGGAATCACCCATGCCGTCGAGGCCGAGGGCTACTACTACGCCCCTGACCCCTCAAGCCAGATCTCCTGCACGATCTGCGGCAACGTCGCCGAGAACTCCGGCGGCGTGCATTGCTTGAAATACGGATTGACCACCAACAACCTGCTGGGACTTGAGGTGGTCCTGATCGACGGTACGGTCCTGCGCCTGGGCGGTCGGCACCTCGACAGCGACGGCTACGATCTGCTGGGCCTGCTCACCGGCTCCGAGGGCCTGCTCGCCGTGGTGACCGCGGTTACCGTGCGAATCCGCCGCAAGCCCGAATGCGCGCGCGCCGTTCTGCTTGGTTTTCCCAGCAGCGAGAGCGCCGGCGACACGGTGGCCGCCATCATCGCCGCCGGTATCATACCCGGCGGCATGGAAATGATGGACCGTCCGGCCATTCACGCCTCCGACGA
>JAJFGM010000347.1 GCA_021776145.1 Kiloniellaceae bacterium
GTGTCGTACCGAACGTTCAGATCACGCGGTCCCTCAACCTGGATCACGAATGGCATGAGTTGCAGCGCTGCTGGCGGCCCCGCCTTGGCGTCCACGGTGAAACCGCGATCGAGGGGCTGAGCGTGGCCGGTGACGGCGGTGGCATCGGCGGCGCGTTGGCCGCCGAAATCGAAGGCCGTATCGCGGGACTGCAGGCGGCCAACACGCTTGGCGCGATCGGGACCGAAGCGTACAAAACGCGCCTGCATGCCGAACGCCGCAAGCATGACTATCACCTGGCCGCGCGTCCCTTCATCGACGCGCTCTATGCACCTTCCCGGGAGTTTCTCGCGCCACCCGATGAAACCGTGGTGTGCCGTTGCGAGGAGGTTACCGCGGGAGACATCCGGGACTATGTCGGACTGGGCTGCCTGGGGCCGAATCAGACCAAGACCTTCGGCCGTTCCGGCATGGGCCCCTGTCAGGGCCGTTTGTGCGGGCTGACGGTTTCGGAGATCATCGCCGATGCGAGGGATAAACCGATGGCCGACGTTGGTTATTATCGCATCCGTCCACCAATCAAGCCGGTGACACTCGGCGAACTTGCGGCCCTGCACGAGAGCGATGATAACGTCTCTGCAAACCAAGACGAGCTATAACTCCATCGTTGTCGGCGGCGGGTTGCATGGTCTGTCGGCGGCGCTGCACCTGTCGTCCCGCGCGGGGCTGAAGCCGCTGGTTCGGGAAAAGGACTATCCCGGCCGCCACGCACCAGTCCTATGAGCGAGGCCGCTTCGTCTGGCTGGGCCGCGGTGTAGGACCGATATCCTCGCCCCGGCCCGAAGCGGCGGCAGGGCTGCGCCTCGGCACGGCGGGCACCGACCTCCACCCAGATCTGCGGACCCTAGCTTATGTAAGCGTCTAGCGGGGGAAGCTTCGCCTTATAGCATTTTTACGCTTGGCCCGGCACAGGCCTTAGATTTATTCAAACGTATTCGTAATAAACGAAGTTTTTGCAGCGCCGCCTTGACGGGACGATGCTGGTGGCGCCGGATGGGGGAGGGGAGAAAAAGTGCACGAAATCAGTGAGCAGGTGGCAGTGGTCACGGGTGCCGCACAGGGAAATGGCTGCGCGATTGCCTTGGGGTTGGCCCGCGCGGGGGCACGCGTCGCCTGCTGTGACGTGCAAGTCGATTTACTGGCTGCGGTTGTCGCCGAGGCGAGGGGCGCGGGCGGCGACGCGGTGTCGATCCCCCTCGATGTCACGGATGGCGCGCGCTGCCGTGAAGCGGCGGCGGAGGTGGAAGCGGCGTTCGGCCCTGCCGCCATTCTCGTCAACAATGCCGGCATCATTCGCCGCACGCCGCCCGATGCCGAGACCTTCTCGGACGACTGGGCGCAGGTGATGGCCGTCAACGCGACAGGGGTGATGCAGGTCACCCGCGCCTTCTTGTCGCAGCTGCGCGCGACCAAGGGCCGCATCGTGAACCTCGCCTCGATCATGTCGGTCTCCGCCGGGCCGAACATCTCCGCTTATGCGGCGTCGAAAGGCGCGGTCATGCAAATGACGAAGGCGCTCGCCCACGATCTGGCGCCGGACGGCATCCGTGTAAATGCGATCGCGCCGGGCGTCATCGAAACGCCGATGACGGAAGCAACGCGGCAGAATCCGAAGGCGATCGGCCGCTTCATGGCGCACACGCCGCTTGGGCGGCCCGGTCTGGCCGAAGAATTAGTCGGCCCGGTGCTGTTTTTGGCCTCCTCGGCCTCGAGTTATGTCACCGGCGCCATGCTGCCCGTCGAGGGCGGGTATTTGGCTTCATAGAAAGGGGTCTTTATGAAGCGTAAGGAAGTGGACGTCCTTGTGGTTGGCTCCGGGGCCGGCGGTTTGGCGGCTGCGGTTTGTTCGGCCCATAGGAAGCTATCGGTCATCGTCGCCGAGAAGGAGCCGGTGATCGGCGGCACCACCGCGCGGTCGGGCGGCTGGATGTGGATCCCGGGCAATTCCCCCGCCCGCCGCGACGGCTTCGAAGATTCCGCGGAGAAAGCGCGGACCTATTTGCAGCACGAAACCGGCGAGCATTTCGATGCTAAGCGGGTCGATGCCTTCCTCGAAGCCGGCCCGAAGGCCATCGACTTTTATGAGTCGCAAACGTCGCTGCAGTTCGATCTCGGCCCCTTTTTCGCCGACTATCACCCGACCGCGCCGGGCGGCATGGACGGTGGTCGGTCGCTTGTCGCGCGGCCGTTCGATGGGCGCGAACTCGGCGAGGAAATCCACCGACTGCGTCCGCCTATGTGGGAGATCACCTTCCTGGGCATGATGATTGGCTCGGGCAAGGAACTCTTGCACTTCTTCAATGTCACGCGCTCGCCGATATCGGCCCTTTATGTCGCGCGATTGTTTTTGAAATTTCTGCGCGACACGGCATTTTATGGCCGCCCGATGCGGTTGATGAATGGCAATGCACTGGTGGCGCGGCTGGCGAAATCGGCATTCGACAAAGGCGTCCAGATCTGGACTTCGTCGCCGGTCCGCGGCTTGGTCCGCGACGAGGCCGGCCGGGTGATCGGCGCCCGCGTAGAGCGGCCGGACGGTGCGGTCGAAGTGATCAGCAAGAATGGTGTTGTGCTGGCGGCCGGCGGCTTCCCGCAGGATGCGGTGCGCCGCAAGGAGCTGATGCCCCATTCGCCGTCTGGACACGAACACGTCAGTCCGGCGCCGCCCGGCAATACGGGCGACGGATTGCGATTGGGCGAGTCGGTGGGCGCAACCGTCGACACCACTTTGCCGAACGCCGCAGCCTGGGTGCCGATCTCGCGTCCCTTGAGGCCAGACGGTACGCTCGGCACGTTCCCGCATTTCGTCGACCGCTCCAAGCCCGGCGTCATTGCCGTCACGCGGTCCGGCCGGCGGTTCGTGAACGAGGCGAATTCGTACCACGATTTCTGTCAGGCGATGATCAAGCGATGTCGCGAGGAGGATGGGCCTGGTGCCGAGAACGCCGCATGGTTCATCACCGACCATCGCGCGTTTCGCAAGTACGGCCTCGGGTTCGCCAAGCCGGCGCCGGTGCCATACGGGAAACTCATCCGCAACGGTTATTTGATGCGTGGCGAATCGCTCGCCGATATCGCGCGCCAGATCGGCGCCGACCCGGCCGCGCTTGAAGACAGCGTGCAGCGTCTAAACGCCGATGCCCGCCGCGGCGAGGACACTGAGTTTGGCAAGGGATCGACCAGCTACAACCGCTCGCTCGGCGATCCCGAGCACGGGCCCAATCCGTGCCTCGCCCCGATCGAGACCGGCCCATTTTATGCCGTGCGCTTGTATGTCGGCGATCTCGGAACATTTGCCGGATTGCGGGCCAACGAATACGCGCAAGTTCTGGATGAAGACGGGAAGCCGATTGACGGTCTTTACGCCGTGGGCAATGACGCCGCCTCGATCATGGGCGGCAACTATCCGGGCGGCGGCATCACGTTGGGCCCGGCCGTCACCTTTGGCTACATCGCCGCGCGGCACATGTCCGGCGCCAATGACTGAGACTCGCGGTCGAGGAGGCGGTGGCAGGAAGGCCGAGGTGACGGGAGCGCCGACCGATGCTCTCGAGACCCAGCGCGGTATCCGGTCCTTGGAGACCGGCGGCGTCATCCTGCGGGCGCTTGCCGACGCCGCGGAGCCGGTGAAACTTCGGGATCTCGCCGACGTCGTCGGCATCGTTCCGTCTAAACTGCATCCCTACCTCGTGAGCCTCCGTAAGGTCGGCATGGCAGAACAGACGGGAACCGGCCGGTACTCCCTAGAGCAATATCCGATCAGGTTGAACCACAAAGGTTCAACCTGATCGGATCAAAATTGCTCTACACATTAACGAGTTAGAGTGTCTATATCCGTTCACTTGGATCGCTGAAAGC
>JAJFGM010000348.1 GCA_021776145.1 Kiloniellaceae bacterium
TGTGGCTTGCAAATCTGCTGCACAGCGGGGCGGATCCCGAGGTTGCGACCGCGGCGCTTCTAGAGGTCCTGCCCGAACTCAGCAATCCAGTTGTCTTTGTTTCTAACGAGGTTGGTCTGGGGATCGTTCCCGACAACCATCTGGCGCGACAGTTCCGCGACTTGGCCGGGCTCCTCAATCAGCGACTCGCGGCGGCCGCGCAAGTTGTGATTTTCACGGCCGCCGGGCTGCCTCTTGTCCTCAAGGCGCCGGTGGGCTTCCAACTGCCGATCGTCACGAGGTGACGGTGTCAGACCCAGCCAATCCGACAAGCAACAGCGCCGCGACGGCAATAACCGCGGTGACGAGCCCCGCCGCGACATAGAGATCCAAACCGCGCGTCACGTCATCGCGGGACGCCTGCGCTCGTCCATCGCCCATCCAGGCATCGTTGATCGATTGCGTGCCGTAGTTCCTCGGGCCGGCAAGCGCCAGACCCAACGCTCCGGCCAGCGCCGCTTCCTGCCAGCCGGCATTCGGCGAGCGATGTTTTGGGGCATCGCGCAACGCCGCCCGCAGCGCCGCAACCGGACTGGCGCCCGGCAGAAATGCGGCGGCCGCAATGACAAGGATCGCCGCTAGGCGCGCCGGCACGAGATTCAAGAAATCGTCCAGTCGCGCCGTTGCCTTGCCAAATTGCTCGTGGCGTGGCGTGTGGTGTCCGATCATGCTGTCGAGGGTATTCACGGTTTTGTAAACGAACAGCCCGGGAAGGCCGAACAAAAGGAACCAAAAGAGCGGCGCGACAACACCGTCGGAGAAATTTTCCGCCAGACTTTCCAGTGCGGCGCGCGATACACCGGCTTCGTCCAGGTGCGACACCTCGCGACCGACTATCCGCGCCACCGCGGCCCGACCGCTCGGCAAGTCTTTCGCCAGGCCCTGACCAACAGCCTTCACGTGATCGTACAGGCCGCGATAGGCGAGCAGGGTCGAGACCAAGACGGCTTCAAGCATCCATCCCCAGCTTAGCAGGCCGAACAGCCAGGCCATCAGCCCGCCAAAGGCGGCAGCCAACGTGACGAGAAGGAACGTCACCGCAAGACCGCGTCCGAAACGCAGTTCCCACGGCGGTTGATTGAACGCGGTGTCGAGGCGATCGATCACGCTGCCGAGCAGCGCGACCGGATGCGGCACGCGACGATAGAGCCACTGGGGATCACCGCAGGCGACGTCAAGCGCGAACGCGAGCAGCAGCACCTGCAAGAACTGCGCGAGAAGGTCCGTGTTGGGAAAGCCGAAGGCGAACATGTTGGGAAAGTGCGGTCCGGTGACTGTCGCGGTCAATGCCCATGAGGACGCCCGCGTGTATTCGGGCCCGCGTGACGCGCTATGACGAGGCGAAAACCGAGGGGTAGGCGAAAAGTGCCGGTGTGCCGCCGCTGTGCAGAAAGACGACACTATCGTCCTTGCCAAAGCGGCCGGCACGGACCATTGCGATGAGCCCCGCCATGGCCTTGCCGCTGTAGACCGGATCGAGAAGCAGCCCCTCCAACCGTGCCACCATCTGCACGGCCTCCTTCATCGCGGCGGTGGGCAGGCCGTAGCCTTCGCCGGCATGTCCGTTGACCAACTCACAGCTGCCGTCGGGTCGGATCGTCTCCAGGCCCAAGAGAGCAGCCGTCTCCCGTACCAGGGGAAGATAGTCTTCCTGCATGGCCGCCGGGTCTGCGTTGACATCCACCGCCAGCAAGCGTGCTGGATGATCAAGCTTGGCGAGACCGGCCTCGAGGCCGGCAAAAGTGCCGCCGCTGGAACAGGCGTGGACCAGGGCACCGAGGCGCAAATCCAGTTCTTCGCACTGTGCGACCAGTTCCAAGGCGGCTGCGGCATAGCCAAGGGATCCGGTGGCGTTCGATCCGCCGATAGGAATGATATAGGGGTGACGCCCCTCGGCACGCAGGCGTTCGGCCAGGTGATCCATTTCGGCGGCACGATCGGTCCCGCCAGGGTGCAGGTGGAGGCGGGCATCGAGAAGTCGGTCGAGTTGCAGGTTGCCGCTTTCTCCATAGGCCGCGTCGGACCATTCCACATTGCGGCTGAGTACCAGTTCGCAGGCAAAGCCCAGGCGGGCCGCCGCCGCCGCGGTTTGACGGACATGGTTGGATTGCAGGCCGCCAGCGGTGATCACCGTATCGGCGCCGTCCCGCTGTGCCGCCGCCATGAGGAACTCCAGCTTGCGGGTCTTGTTGCCGCCAAAGGCCAGTCCCGTGCAGTCGTCGCGCTTGACGTAGAGGCGCGGACCGCCGAGTTCGGCCGAAAGTCTCGGCAGAGGTTCCAGCGGCGTCGGCAGATGCGCCAGGGGCAAACGCGGGAAATCACTTAGGGGCAAGGCGTGGGGTCCTCAGGTGGTCCAGGACGGCCTGGCGAATGGCCGGCCAACGTCAGCGCGGCCCGTCGGGCGTGATCGCGTTCTCGATCATTCGGCAGGCTTCGTCGGCTTCGCCCCAACGCAGAATTTTCACCCACTTGTCGGGCTCCAGATCCTTGTAGTGCGCAAAAAAGTGGGCGA
Organism: Kiloniellaceae bacterium; assembly: GCA_021776145.1. Classification (GTDB taxonomy): domain Bacteria; phylum Pseudomonadota; class Alphaproteobacteria; order Kiloniellales; family Kiloniellaceae; genus JAJFGM01. The sequence goes on from JAJFGM010000348.1 coordinate 2,552, forward strand.
TCTGTTCAACCAGGATCTGCGGTAAGTCGCGATAGGACGAAACGTCGCGATAATATGGATGCAGCTTGTCGACTGGAACGCTGATGATCTTCTCGTCCTGGCCGGCCTCGTCTTCCATGACCAGAACGCCGATCGGGCGGGCGCGGACAACGCAACCCGGCACCAAGGGCGTGCGGGCCGCCACCAGGACGTCGGTCGGATCGCCGTCGGCGGCAAGGGTGTGGGGAATGAATCCGTAATTCATCGGATAGTGCATCGCCGTATGCAGGAAGCGATCGACGAACATCGCACCCGAACCCTTGTCCATCTCGTATTTTACCGGATCGCTGCCGGTCGGTACTTCTATGATGACGTTGATGTCCCAGGGCGGGTTATCTCCGACCGGAATCTTGTTGATATCCAAGGATTTGCTCCCATTGAGGGCGGATGTGCCGGATGCGCCCGCATAGGACCGCGAATCCGCCGTGAATTCAAGCCGAGCTTGGCGCGCACCCGGCGATTTCAACGCTCACGCCGGCTTCGGACAGGGCTGCCGCATGGGCCGGTGGCGGCGGCGCGTCGGTCACCAGGATATCGACGGCGGAAAGACCGCAGACACGAACCGGAGCCTGCACCGAGAACTTGCTGTGATCGGCCACCACCATGACACGATTGGCGCGTCGAATGACGGCCTGGGAAAACTCGGCCTCGGGAAGATGGAAGTCCATCAAACCGTCCTGCAGATCGATGGCGCCGACCGATAGGATCGCCAGTTGCACCCGGAACTGCTGCACGAAGGCGATGGCCGCGGGCCCGAAGACCGCGGCGTCATCGCCACGAAATTCGCCGCCCGACAGGTAGACTTTGTTGCGGTTGCTCGAGGCCAGCGTGCCGGCGATCTTCGAACAATTGGTCACCACCATGAGGTC
>JAJFGM010000349.1 GCA_021776145.1 Kiloniellaceae bacterium
ATCGAAGCCTAGTTTTTCACGGACTCTTCGCAACGCGGCAGCGCAACGATATTGAACCAATAGTGCCTTAGAGCCTTCACCACATCGCATAAACCGTCAAAGGTCACCGGTTTGGTAATGAAAGAACTGACACCGCTCGCATATGTCTGCGTGATGTCCTCTTGCGCCATGGATGTGGTCAACACGATAACAGGAATACAGCGCAAATTTTCATCCGCCTTCATTTCCCGCAGCGCTGCCCGGCCATCCTTTTTCGGCATATTGAGGTCAAGCAGGACGACACCCGGAAATGGCTGACCGCGCAGATCTTCGTATGACCCGCGGCGATACAGATAGTCCATCAAATCCTCGCCGTCCTGCACGAAGACGATCGGATTTGGCACCTTGTGTTCGTCGAATGCGTCCTGGATCAGCAAAAGATCGTCCTCATCGTCATCGTCGACGAGAATCGTCATCTAATCCTCCATTCAGTTGTTCCTTCAGATGCAGTTAAGTTGTGAGTGACCGGAAGTGTGACGATAAATGTCGTGCCTTCGTCCGGGCGACCGTTTGCATCGATGCTTCCGGCATGCCGTTCGACGATCTTTCGACAGGTTGCAAGTCCGATCCCGGTTCCCTCAAATTCGTTGCGGCCGTGGAGACGCTGAAAGATCGTAAAGATCTGCTCTTTGTACTTGTTGTCGAATCCAATGCCGTTGTCCGAGACCGTCAATCGACAAAGGTCGCCACCGGTCTCGGGATTCTCCGCCGCGACGATTTCGCCGTCGAGATGCACAATCGGTTTGCAATCGGGTTTGGAAAATTTGAGGGCATTGCCAATGAGGTTCTGAAACAGCTGCCGCATCTGCATCGCGTCCGCATCGATTGTCGGAAGCTTGCCTATAAGAACATCGGCCTCGGTCTCTTCAATGCGGATCTGAAGATCCGAAATCACGCCGGCGGCGACCTCGTTCAAATCAGTCTGCTTGAACGGCTGAGCCTTGGTGGTGACGCGTGAAATATTGAGAAGATCGGATATCAGGGCACGCATCCGACTTGCGGCGCTGCGCATTCTTTCGAGATAGAGTTGTGCCTCCTCGGCCAAGTCATCGCCATGTTTTTGCAGCAGGCGGTCACCGAAAGCCTCGATTTTCCGCAGCGGTTCTTGCAGATCGTGGGACGCGACATGCGCGAAGTCCTGAAACTCTCGGTTCGATATCTCCAGTTCTCGCGTGTATTTACGCAGACTCTGTTCGTGTTGCTCAAGATCGGTGATGTCCTGGTAGGTGGCGATCGAACCACCGTTGGGCATCGGTTCGTGCATGACGGCGATTACGCGCCCATCTCGCAGATGCTGCTTCAGGGTCGCGCGTTGGCGCAGCTTGGCATGATCCGGCCGCTCGGCGATGGCACGCGCCGCGTCTTCGTCGGTGTAATTTCCGATCGAGACACTGTACTCCATGATTTCACGCAGCTTGATGCCCGGCTTCACGATTTCTGGATCGAAACCGTACATGTCGAGATAGCGCTTGTTGCGGACCCTAAGCGTCTGCTCGTCGTCGAACATGCACAGACCCTGGACCATGTAATTCAGAGCCGTATCGAACTGGATGTTCTTTTTGCGCAGTTCCTGGGTTACCCGGAGAATTTCGAATTCGCGCTGTTTGAGCTCGCTGATATCCGACCGAATACTGACAACACCACCATCATCCGTGCGTTTTTCGTGCACGCGAATCCATCGGCCATCAGCCAGTTGCACATCATAGGGAGCATCCGGTTCATTGTGCTGCTTCACGCGCCACGCGAAGAACTCTTCCCGCGACATTCTGCCCATATCGAAGCCGGAGCGGTCCACACCCTCGCGAAGCATCTCCACGAAGGACTTGCCCGGCGCGATCAGATCGGCGATGTGCGGGTTCAGGTCAACATACTTGCGATTGTATATGACTAGACGATCGTCGGCGTCGTAGAGGGCAAATCCGTCAGCCATCCCCTCGAGCGCATGGGTCATACGCTCGCGCGCTGTTTCCAAGAAACGCTCAGCGCCCGCATCGAAATTCAAGGTGGGGTCGCCGTCGTGCAGTTTGCAGACTGTCTCGACAAGCGTTCCGTTTTCTTGGCAATTGCGCGTAATTCGCAGCTCGCGGCCGCTTGAGGTCACGAACTTGAAGGTGTGAGCCCTTCCAGGTTTGAGATCGCGCGCGATGAGACCCAAACGCTTTTCAATATCTTCGGCGCTCGCGCCACGACGCTCGAGCTTGACCCGGACCAGATCCGCAAGAGGTGTACCCGGTTGGATGTCGTCCGGTTGATAGTCGAAAAGGCTGGCGTAGTGCCGGTTGCAGTTCACCAGGGCAAGATTCGAATCGAAGAGCGCGAGACCGACCGCGGCCCCTTCTATGAGGTCGGGCAAGCCCCCGGATTGCGCTAGCGGAATTCTCGCAAGCGCGTCGTACAGCTCTTTTTGGATAGTAGCACTGTCCACCCGATTTCCCGACCTATTGGTTTATCGAAGTTTGCCGCAGGGCCGCAAATATTTGGTAAACGCAGGATCTTAATCTCAGATTTTGCTCGGCAACCCAACGTCAGCCGGGACATGGGTTTGGACGCTGGAGACACACTCCCTTGTTCGGCCTATTTCCACGCCGCTTTTGGTGGATATATTAACGGCCGAAATATTAAGCATCAGTTGATTTGACTTAAACGAGCGTTGGAATCCTCGCGTATAAAAGATAAAAATCATATAACTTGTTCAACAGTATATTAACGGAGGAAGACTAAGATTATTTCCTGTCCATGGCGCTAAGAGAAACCCCTTATACAATGCAACGCTTTTTTACGAACGCATCCGGCGTGTCTGTCACGGTAATGTTGGGATTGGCAGTCTGTGCGGGTGTCGTTTTGCCCGAGGTTTCCGAGTTTACGGCGCCCTATGTCTTCCCCGCCCTATTCCTGCTCCTGACTTTTTCGCTGTCTTTGGTAACGGATCGGCCGATAGCCATCCTGACCAAACCGGACCCGGCGGTCTGGGGTATCATGCTGTGGCAGATGGCCTTCATTCCGTTGCTCATCATACTGACCGGCTGGGCGCTCGATTTGCCACCCGACATTCACTTGATGCTGTTGGCGACAGCCGTGTCAGGGACCGTATTTGTGGCGCCGACAATTGCGCATCTTCTGAAACTCAACAGCCGTTTGCCGATTAACGGCATGGTCCTGTCGACATTCCTGATGCCAGCGACCCTGCTATTTTTCGGAAAAGCGCTCGAAGGAGACGGCCTGAATATTTCGATATCGCTTTATCTGTCCCGCGTCGCAATGTTCCTGATCTTGCCGCTGTTCCTGTCGGTGCTGATCAATCGCGTCATCAAGGCACTCCCTCGAAGCGGTTCGCCGGCGATTCTTTCTGCCCTGAAATTCGGCGCGATCGGTTCACTGCTGGTCTTTGGCGTTGGCATCATGGACGGCGTCGCCGCCAAAATCGAAACCGACCCCGACCGCGTGCTGCAGTTCCTTGCGGTTGCTGTCAGTTTTGCGCTTGCTACGGTCTGCGGCACCATTGCCTTGTTCTGGGCCATGGGCCGGGAACTCACGATCGCGGCAACCATCTTAAGCGCCCATCGCAATGTCGGCCTGACCTATGCACTCATCGGGACGGCCGCCGGCCAAGACTTTGCAATCTACGTCGCAATCTCGCTGGTCCCGTTGGTCCTCTCGCCCCTGGTGATTCACCTCTTATGTGCAATCAAACCACACACCGCCGCCGAGCCGGCTTCGCATGTGGCTGACCTGCCCCAGACATAAGGCCCCGACCCCGTCCCAACGGGTGGTCTCGACGGTGTCAGCAACCGACACCCCCTGCGAACGAACAAAATAGCCGCCTCCCGCCGCCACCGCGGACCGACGCATTTCGATCGGCACAGCCGAGCGCGCGATGAATTGTCGAGGTGTGGAATCTACTGGAATATATGAAATTTCGGTTTAAGTCTCTGGGCTGGCCAAGGGTGCCGCACGACCAAATCTCAACAGGCTGTGCTATGAGACCGCGCCTTTGCCTCCATCAGTTCCGGAGAAATCCGAAGCTTAAATCGGATCAACCGGCAGAGGCATTCTTCTTCGGAGGCGCGGGCGATTTTGTCGCGGTGCGAGGGCTGCGCTGGCTCGCAATCCAGGTATCCAATTCGGTGGCCGGCTGGTAGCAGATGAAGTCGACACCGAGCTCCCTGAAGAGATGACTGCCATCCCTGCTGGTCACGCCGTCGACGAGCAGGCGCGCGCCCGCAGCATGGACTCTCTTGACGTCCTTTCTACACTTGATGGGGTCGCGGAAGTAGGCCCCGAGCAAGCTGTCGTAATCCGCGGCGACAAAGGATATCCGACTCTCGCGCAGATCAAAGTCGCGGACGTCCATCTGCCGCGGCTGTATCATGCGCAGGCGCGAATAGGGACTGAGCGCGTAGGAGACCTCGATGAGGGTGTTTTTGTGTATGCTGGAAGGGATGCCCGTGATGTTGAAGACGAGGGACATTTTCACCCGCTTATTGAGGCTGCGGCACACGGTTGAGTATTCATTGAACAGGGTTTTATTTATAATGGTTGAATAATCGACTCCGACCACAATCAGCGGAATTTTCGCAGCGCTTAGATCGTGGATGTGACGCGCGGCACTGCCCAACGCGATGCAGTCGAGGTCGGCGACTGTTTTGGGATCTTCGTCGGCCATGTTCATGAGCTGCGTAACCCGCAAGCGCGTGTCGGGGTCAAAGTCATGCATCATGAATGCGGTGGCGCTGCGATCCGCCTTGTGAACCTCGCGCAGGCGCGTGCGGCAAGATTTGTGAATTTGCGCGAGTAAGATATTCGATTTTGCTTTAGCGCGCTTGCCGGCCTCCTCCATCTTGTGGGTAATCAAGGCGGCAATTTGAAGCGCGTTCTCAACCTCGTCGGACGCGACATCAAGCGAATGTGCTTCAGACCTGACCTCGGCCACATCGGCCAGCTGACCCGCATCCAGACCAAAATCGTCGAAGTCACCCTCCTCGCCGCAGCCAAGTATTTTTTGACGGATCTCGTGACTGATCGCCTGTGCCTTGAAACCGGCTTCCTGCTCGCTCAACTCACCGAAACAAATGATGAAGTCGCCATCGCTGTTGCGCGCGTAGCTGTCGGATGGCGCAAGGCGTCTTTCGATGGTTCTCTCCGCCATTGCGAAAACCCGCTCGGCGACCTCCTGCCAGCGATCACCGAGTTCGGCCTTGATTTTCTCGATGCCGACGATTTTCACGCGGCCGGTGGCAACTTTTTTGGCCGAAGAGCCGACGCGTTTTTTCATCTTGTCGCCGAATTGGTCGTCGGGCCCGGCACCTTGTGCGGCCGCAGTAATCTCTGGCGGGTTGCCGAAAGACAAGACCCGGCAACTTCGGTTTGAAGAAAAGTCGACAAAGATCGAGCGCATGGGGACCGGCACACTGGACCCGTCCGTGCGTTGAATCGTCAGTTCTTTCTGATCGTAATCCTTATCGCTGCCAAAGGCCGCGACGTAGGCCGCAAGTTCAGTTGCCCGGTCGCCTTCGGGAAGCAGATTGGTCCAGGGTTTGCCGATCAATGCCGACTGTGGGCAACCGACGAGTTCCGCCAGGGCCGGATTGACCAGGATGAAATTGCCATCGCCACTGGTAATGCCGAGCCCCGCATTGGCGATCGAAATGACATTCGTCAGGAGGAGTTCGGTGTATTGCCGCGCCTGATCGACCTTCTTGTTGGCCGAATTGATCAGCCTGTTGCGCTCGACCGCATAGCGGAGAATGCGCGGCATAGCGCCGTACAGACGGGGATTCTTGACAAGGAAATCCTGCGCCCCGATGCGGATCGCCTCTTGCGCGATGTCCTGGTCATCCAGCCCGGTGCAGACGATGACCGTCGCCTCGCCAGCCGCATCGACGATGGGACGGACACCCTCGAGCCCTATTGTGTCCGGCAGGGACAAATCCAGCAACACGGCATCAAAGCTACCCTTGGCCAAGCGGTCGAGCCCCAGCTTAAGATTCTCGCAATGCTCCAGCGTGATATCAGTCGCGCCGGCGTCGCTGATGGCTTCGCGCATTAGCAGCACTTCGTCGAGGTCGTCTTCGACCAACAGCGCGGT
>JAJFGM010000350.1 GCA_021776145.1 Kiloniellaceae bacterium
AATGGTCTCGGCCGCCTCGCCGGCGGCAATGAGGGCCTTGGAGGGAACGCAGCCGGTGTTGAGGCAGTCTCCGCCCATCTTGTGCTTTTCGACGAGAACCACCTTCGCCCCCATCTGCGCCGCGCCCGCGGCCACACTCAATCCGCCGGATCCGGCGCCGATAATGGCCAGGTCGGCCGTGATCGTGTTCGCTTCACTCATGGACGCTCTCCCTGTTCAGCCTGAATTCTTGATTGCGGGGCCGGCATATCAGCCGGCCCCATCGGTGCTCGTGGCTCTGCACAGAAGTTCAGCTCTCGACGACGATCTTGTAGTCGAGGGTCGGGTTGAGCGGGCAGGAATAGAGGTACTCGCCCTCTTCCAGCTCGATCTCATAATCCTTTGTGACTCCAGTCCCGAGGCCGCCGCCAGAGACACTGGGCAGGGTGGCGCGGGCAAGAATACCGTCGCCGCGCAGCCAGAAACCAAGATCGTAGGGCACGTTCTTGTTGGTCACCCGGAAGACATGCTTGCCCGGCTTCAGCTTCAAGACCTTGGCCTTGGCCGCGCGCTCAAAGCCAGTCTTTTCGTTAATGTCGTCACAGTCGGCCTTGCTGCTGGTCCTGAATTCATGGTCGACACCCTGTTCGGACTCGAGGAACTGACAGGGCGTCTGGGTAAGCTCGATGACCGTGGCGCCAGGCGCCGCAGAGGATTGACCGCCGGCACCAGCCAGGCCGAATAGGAGGCCGGTTCCCAGGGCCAGGCCGGCTCGGGTCAGGGTGCGGCGAGAGACTGTGCTCTTGATCATTTTACTTGCTCCATTCGAATTTGCGTTCATCGGAAAACGTCTGAGTGACAGAACTAGTGGCCGCCATCGGGATTTGTTGTGTGACGCGCGTCACACTTTGCCGCTATAGCTCGCGCGTCTAACAGGCTTGTGATGGCCTGTGATGGCGGAATGGCCTGTGAGGTGGATTTGCCCGGCGACTCGGGCCGAGAAGGGTTTTGACAGACCGGCGGGACTGGCCGATCGCCAGTCGGGCAGACGTCGACGGTACTCATTTTTATGAAAATCAAACGTATTTCCGCTTGGGGCAGTGTGCGGCAGCCATTTCCGTGTCCGAGCTTCGTCGGCGGTCTTCCCAGGCAACGAGCCACGGGCTATTCTCCCTAGGGAGATGCGGGGTATTGTCGCCTCGGGTCGACGCATGGAGCGACGCGGAAACGGCACTTTCGGGTCGGCGCAAATTCAACGACTGGATGGGTAAATGACCTTGGACGTCATGACGCAGCTCCACGAGGAGCACAAGAACATCGCCAAACTTCTCAATGCCTTGGAATATCAACTTGGCGTCTTCGAATCCGGCCGGCGGCCCGACTACGACGTGCTCGACGCGATCGCCGACTATTTTGTCGGCTTTCCCGATCGCTACCACCATCCCAAGGAAGACCTCATCTACAAAAGCATGGGCGCGCGGAAACCCGAACTGGTCGGAAAGATGAACGATCTCGAGGCGACGCACGCGAAGATCGGCGAGCAGGCGCGGCAGTTCCGCGACGCGGTCAGCGAGGTTCTGCTGGAAGCCGAGGTGCCGCGCGACGCCTTCATCGGCTTGACCCGGCAGTTTCTCCACGATCAGCGCCACCACATGGAGGCGGAGGAGAAGCACTTTTTCCCACTGGCGCTGCAAACCCTGACACCGGGCGATTGGGCCGAGATCGACAAAAAGGCCGGCCAGGAACAAGACCCGGTCTTCGGCGGCAAGCTCTCGAAAGATTACGCCGTCCTGCGCGACAACGTGCTGCGCTGGGAGGCCGAAGACGAGGCGCAGGGTACCCAACCGCGCTGAAATCCAATTCCCGCCCAAGCTCTTCTGCTTCGGTCTGGCGAAGGGCAAGAGAATGCGGTCGCAAGGCGACATTGATACCGGATCGCGAAGCGCATGGATTCCGCTCCGGCCGACCGTTAAAGTCGGGGCTGGCGCTGCCCGAATACTCCATTATCAGCAGGAAAAGCCCCATGGCGAACCAGGTTTTCAGGCTGCTTTCCGACGGCGACCCCGCGACCGGGATGCAACCCTCCGATTTTACCCCACCCGAGGCCTTTACCGGCGACGATAAGCGGGAAGTGAACCACACCTTCTTCGCGACAGCAGACGAGTCTATTCTCTCGGGGGTGTGGGAATGCGCGCCCTGCCGAGAGGAAATCGAGAGCTACCCGGTGCACGAAATGATGACCGTGATCTCGGGGTCGGTGACCCTGACAACCGATGACGGACAATCCCAAAGCTTCACGTCGGGCGATAGCTTTTTCGTTTCGAAGGGAACGAAATGCATCTGGCAGATCACCGAAACGCTTCGCAAGTTCTACATGATCGCGGCGTAAGTCGCCGCCGCAAAGCAGCCCTTGGGCATGGCCTCGCACGCGGCTCATTTATTCATAGCCGACACCACCTGAACAGCCGGATCAAGCCCGGGAAACGGTAATGCAATGAATGACCACACCCGCGACCTGCAGGCGGAGTTCCAGGCGATCCACGAGTTCATTCCGGCGGCGCGCGCGCGTATCGATGACAACGCCTGGGGTTACCTGATCGGCGGCACCGAAACCGAGACGACCGTGGCGCGCAATCGAGCGGCCTTGGATTCAATCGCCATCCGCCCGCGTGTCCTGGTCGATGTATCCGAGATCGATACGACCGCGGATTTTCTCGGCCACCGCGTGCGCCTGCCCATCTGCCTGGCGCCGGTCGGCGGACTCGAGGCCTTCCATGCCGACGGCGCTCTGGCCGTCGCCCAAGGGGCGGGTGACTTTGGAGTGCCGGCGATGATCAGTTCGGTTTCTTCTTACGAAAAACAACAGTTCCGCGACCGCACGGACGCGCCGGCGCTTTTCCAGCTCTACGTTCGCGGCGACGGGCGTTTTGTCGAGGAGCAGATCGAAGAGGCTATTGCGGCCGATATGGAGGCCTTCTGCATCACCGTCGATTCGGCGGTCTATTCGCGCCGCGAACGGGACATCGTCCAGCGATTCGACAAACCCTGGCGGCGGGATGTGAACCCGGACGCGGTTCGCACACAGGCCGCATTCAACTGGTCCGATGTCGCGCGCGTCCGCAAGGCCCACGACCTGCCGCTGATTCTCAAAGGCATCATGACGGCGGATGATGCCCGAATCGCCGCCGATCACGGAGTCGACGTGATCTACATCTCCAACCATGGCGGGCGTCAGCTCGACCACGGCCAGGGCACGATGGATGTCCTGCCCGAAATCGCCGCGGCCGTCGGCGGCCGGTGCAAGATCATGATCGACGGTGGATTTTGTCGCGGCAGCGATATCATCAAAGCCCTTGCGCTCGGTGCCCATTCCGTTGGGATTGGGCGTCTTTTTTGTTACGGGCTCGCCACCGCCGGCGCGGCGGGAATTGTGCGGCTATTGGAAATTTTGGAGGACGAGATCCACAGCGGACTCGGTCTGACCGGGGTCACGAACTATGGCGATCTCTCGGCCGACCATCTTCACCTCAATGCCCCGCCGGTGTCCCGGCCTTCGGTCTTTTCGGCGTTCCCGCTCTTGACGCTGTGAACGAAAAAACAAATCCGACCAAGCGTGCGATCGGTCGATTCCTTTACGCGCCCTGCGATCTCACGCATTCTGGCAACTCGCTATGCTTTTGACCCGGTTCCTTGCCAGGAGAAGTTTTTGTGGTTTCGCATTGAACCCGAATAGAAAGTAAATGGCAGGCACCTTCCGCGTTTGTTGATCCTGAAATAGGCGAAGTGATGACATCCACATTAAGCAACCGCATCGTTGACGACCTCGTGCGCAACGATATCGGTTTTGTCACGACCGTCCCGTGCAAGCAGCTCGCGGGGGTTATCGATGCGATCGAGAGGCACGACGGCATCCTTCATGTGCCCTCTAATAAGGAAGACGAGGGCATGGGGCTTTGCGCGGGAGCCTACATGGGTGGCAAAAGGCCTTGCATCATCATGCAAAACACCGCCATCGGGGTCACCGTCAATACCTTGGCGACCCTCATCCAGTATTACCAGATTCCCCTGCCGATGCTGATCAGCTATCGCGGAGAGGTCGGCGAAAAGGTCGCCTGCCAGGTGGAAATGGCGGTCCACACCAAGGCGCTCTTGAACCAGCTCATGATCCCCACATTCCATTTCCACCGCGCCGAGGATGTCGCGGAACTCGACGGCATTCTGAAGTATACCCAGATGTGCAAGAAACCGACCGCCATCTTGACCGATGCAAGCTTTTGGGGAGTTTCGTGATGATCAGAAGCGAATTGCTGAAGTCGATTATTCCGGTCATTACCGACCATTTGGTGGTCTGTAATATCGGACTGCCGTCCCAGGAGCTTTGTCTGCTCGACGACCAGCCGAGCAATTTTTATATGTTGGGCACCATGGGGCTCTGTTCGTCGATTGGCCTGGGACTGGCGCTGGCGCAGAACAAGAAGGTCATCGCGATCGACGGCGACGGCTCTGTCCTGACCAACCTGGCGACCCTGGCAACGATCGCCAACAACGTCGCCGACAACTTTGTCCTGCTGATCGTCGACAATGGCAGCTATGGCTCGACCGGCGATCAACCCACCTATGCCGGCGGGAAGACCTCGCTTACGGCGGTCGCCAAGGCCTGCGGCTGCGAACACGTGGTGGAATGCGAGGCCGAGGCCAGCGCCGCCGAACTGCAAGCCGCTCTTGACGGCGATCGCATGACCGTCATCGTCGCCAAATGCGCGTCGGGAAACATCCCGGTACCGGTGATCGAGATGAGTCCGGTGGTGATCCGCGACCGTTTCATGAAGGAGGTTGGGCGCGAGGCCGACTGATAGGACGGTCAACGGGCGAGTGAGATTTCCGCCGCTTTATTTAATTCGATCCGGTCCCTTATCAGAAAGACAGCTTATGGATTTCACTTTGAGTGAAGAGCAGGAGGCGCTGCGCGACACCGTGCGCCGCTTTGCTCAAGAGGAGTTGAGCGGCCTCGCCCGGCAGGTCGAAGAGGAGGACACGCCGCCGGGCCGCGACCTGCTCAAGCGTTACGCCGAATTGGGGCTGCTCGGCGTCAACCTCGATCCGGCCTACGGCGGCGCCGGCGGCTCCCACCTCGATGCCGTCCTGGTTTTGGAAGAGGTCGCCAAGCTGTCGCCGGCCCTGGCCTTTCCGATCTTCGAATCCTGCTTCGGCCCGATCCTCGCCATCGCCCACTTCGCGCCCGAAGCACTGCGCCAGCGTGTCATTCCTGCGGTCTGCCGCGGCGAGACGATCGTCGCCGTCGCCATGTCCGAGGCCGACGCCGGCAGCGCCCTGACCGACCTCAAGACCCGCGCCAGGCTCGATGCCGACCATTATGTCGTCAGCGGCCAGAAGCGCTGGTGCTCGGGCGCCGGCCACGCCGACGCCTATGTCGTCTACTGCCGCCTGAACGACGACCTCGGCGCCAAGGGCATCGGCGCGCTTCTGATCGAAAAGGACAGCCCGGGATTCAGCTTCGGTCGGCGCGAGCGCCATATGGGCTTTCGCGGTATTGCCAGCGCCGATATGTACTTCGACGACGTCGAGGTGCCGGCCGAAAACCTCATCGTTCCCGCCGGCGGCTTCCGCCGCCTGATGGAGGCCTTCGACCTGGAGCGCTGCGGCAACACCACCATGAGCCTGGCCATCGGCCAGTCGGCCTTCGACTACGTGCTCGACTACGTGCAGGAACGCCAGCAGTTCGGCAAGCCGCTGGTCGACTTCCAGGCGGTGCAGCTGGCCCTGGCAGAGATGAAGATGCAGGTCGACGCCGCCCGGCTACTGCTCTACCGCGCCGTGGTCAACGCCGTGTCCGGTCTGCCGTCGGTCGGCGACAGCTCGATCGCCAAGTGTTTCGCCAACCAGATGGTGCGCGAGGTCACCGGCAAGGCCATGCAGCTGATGGGCGGCTATGGTTACTCCACCGCCTTCCCTATCGAGCAGAAGATGCGCGACGGCTGGGGCTGGGGTATCGCCGGCGGCGCCATCGATATCCAGAAGGTCAACATCGCCGCGGCGCTGGTCGGTCGGCGTTTCTCGCAGCGCGGCTGACGGCGTGAGCGCGCCAGACAAGACGTCAGTCGGCCTACCGCTTTCCGGGTTCCGCGTCCTCGATCTGACGACCATCGTCTTTGGCCCCTACACCACGCAGATGCTCGGCGACTTCGGTGCCGACGTCATCAAGATCGAGGCGCCCGGCGGCGACATGACCCGCGCCATCGGGCCGACCCGCAATCCAGGCATGTCGGCGCTCTTCCTCGGCAGCAACCGCAACAAGCGCAGCCTTGAGCTCAACCTCAAACGGCCGGCGGCCAAGGCCGCCCTGTGGCGACTGATCGACGGCGCCGATCTTCTGGTGCACAACATGCGGCCGAAAAAAATGGCCGGTCTCGGCTTCGACCCCGACAGCGTCCTGGCGCGCAATCCGGGCGTCATTTATGGCGGCCTGCACGGCTATCGCGAGGAGGGCCCCTATGGCGGACGTCCGGCTTACGACGACGTCATCCAGGGCGAATCCGGCCTCGCCGGCACCTTCATCGCGCGCGACGGCACACCGGTCTTGATGCCGACGATCGCCGCCGACAAGACCGCCGCCCTGCTGGCCAGCACCGGCTTGATGGCCGCGGTCGTGCAGCGCCTGCGTACCGGCAGGGGACTCTATCTGGAAGTCTCGATGTTCGAGGGGCTGGCGGGGTATACGCTGCTGGAACACCAGCAGGGCTTGACCTATCGCCCGCCACAGGGCCCCGCCGGTTATGCCAGGGTGCTGTCGCCCGAGCGCCGGCCACACCGCACGCGCGACGGTTATTTGTGCATGCTGGCTTATACCGACAAGCAGTGGCAACGTTTCTGGGAGCTTGCCGGAGAACCTGCCCAGGCCGAGGATCCACGCTTCGCCGACGCCGCCTTGCGCAATCAGAACATCGACGCGCTCTATCGTGCCGCCGGCGCCGCGCTCGGCCGACGCGACACGGCCGAATGGCTGGCCTTGCTGCGTGAGGCCGATATTCCGGCCGGCCCGGTCAACCGCCTGGAGGATCTACAGCATGATCCGCAGCTCGTCGCGAACGGCTTTTTCCGTCCCTACGAGCACCCCAGCGAGGGCGCCATCGAGGTGCCCGACACAGCCTTCCGCCTCGACCGCAAGCCCCTGCCCCTGCGCCGCCATCAACCCGGCCTGGGTGAACAAAGCCGTGAGATCCTCGCCGAGGCCGGATTCAGCGACGCCGAGATCGACGAGATTCTATAACCCGCCCCCTCCTCGATCTCACTTCTCCGACCGAAACAGTCACATCGCCGTGATGAGTGACGCCCGTCACTCTGAACCACCCAGTCCCAAACCACATCATATGGCAGACGATACAACGCTCGAAACCTGAGCCCAGCGTTGTGACGCGGACCTGGAAAGGAGACCACGCCATGAGAAATCGTTTCGCATCCTTCGCCGCCCCGGCTCTGGTCGGCCTCGCGCTGCTAACTTCGGCTCCGGCCAGCGCTCAGCAGGTCTGTCTGACGCACGAGGCCGCCGTCATGCAGCTCGAACAGAAGTTCGACGAATCTGTAGCCGGGCGCGGCCTGACCGCCGACGGCAAGGCCATGTTCGAACTGTTCCTCAGCGAGACCGGGTCGTGGACCGTCGTCGTTTCGCGGCCTAGTGGCTCGACACAGAGATTATGACAGTTTCATGGAGGCCAATCGACCCTCTGGGTAGGCGCGCTGCGCGGCGCGATGTGGGACATCGGGCAAGCAGCGCAACGCCCCCAGAGGGCCGAGTGGCCCCACCGAAGGCCGCGATCTTTTGTCCGCCCGCGGCGTTGCGGATTGCTTGTGGTGGTTGGCACCACCGCGCAACCCGCGCCTTGCCGGCGGGCAAAACCTTCGCGGTGAAACTGTCATAATCTCTGTGTCGAGCCACTAGGCTTTCGAAATCCAATAGGCGTCGGTGACCAGCCAGGCAGCGTCCATGCCGTCTTTCGACCGCCCCCGATGATACCGTGCGAGTTCGGGGATCCTGCCCCGCCCAGCCTTGAGAGCGGCTGTCAGAGCCTTTTCTTCATCACGGCGCCGAGCTCCGCCGCAATGGTAGAAGCCGCACGGCAC
>JAJFGM010000036.1 GCA_021776145.1 Kiloniellaceae bacterium
GAGGGGCGTGATCCCAAGGGGCTGTACAAGAAAGCCCGGAGCGGTCAGATCCTCGAGTTCACAGGTATTTCAGCGCCTTACGAGGCTCCGCCCGACCCAGAGCTGGTGGTTGACACTCAGCATATGGATATCGAAGCCTCCGTGCAGCACGTTGTGGACTACGTGGTGAAGAACTTCACCCACAGTTGATGGGCGGGGCCTTCAAGGGCGTACGAGAGTGGTGTGGGCGGCGCGCATTGCTGCCGTCGCCCGGCCCGCCGCAAGGCGGCGTCGGAGCCGATGGGGTGCCGCAAGGCGGCGACTCTGTAATCGCGTCACATTTCGTCTGGCGCCTTAGCGAGAGTCGAACAATGGGTTATAGTTGCCTCGAGTCGGCCTGCTTGCATGGGATCAAGGCCGGGCGTGCCGCGACACCTGTTCGATCGCAAACGCCAAAGCGCGCCTTTGACCGCGGTGCGGTGTAGGTAATGCCCAATGGACGTCCTGACAGGTTCGGGACAGTTGCAGGGGCAATTAGATAAGGGCTAGTGCCATGATGCCTACATTCGTTGGCGTAGGCGCCCAAAAATGTGCCTCTACGTGGCTGCACAGGATCCTTGTCGATCATCCCCAGGCATGGGTGAGCGAACCAAAGGAACTGGACTTCTTCTCGCATTCTTTTGACCGCGGTTATCAGTGGTACGAGAATTTTTTCGCCGAAGCTGGAGCCGCCCGCGCGGTCGGTGAGATTTCGCCCTCTTATTTTCCCGATCACCGTGTTGCGGAACGGGTCAGAAGCTATAATCCCGATGCACGGATTATCATTGCCGTGCGCGATCCGGTCGAACGTGCCTATTCCAACCACCTGCATGACGTTCGCATCGGCAATTTGCGCGGCGAAGACCAAAGCTTCGAACGCGGCCTTGCAAACAACCCGATGTACCTCGAGCAGTCGCGCTACGCCAAACACATGAAGCCCTGGCTTGACGCTTTCCAGAAAGAGCAGCTGATTGTATTCTTTCAGGAAGAAATCAAGGCTGATCCGGTAGTGCAGGCGAGACGGCTCTATGACTTTCTGGGAATCGATGGCGACCACGAGTCCGCATCTCTCCACAAACGCTCCAACGAGAGTGTCGGATCGCAAATTCCAGCGGTCGATTGGGTGCTGCGCCGCAGCGGGAGGATCGGGCGCCAGTTGGGCTTGGGGGCCGCGGTGTCGGTGGTGAAGGAAAGCAGGTTGGTTACCACGTTGCGCGACGCCAATCGTCGTGACTTGCGCTCGGTCCTGCCGGCGATGAAACCGGAAACAGTCGAGGCGCTCCAACAAGAGTTGGCTTCCGACGTCGTTGAGTTCGCGCGATTGTTGGGGCGCGACGATCTGCCCTGGAAGACCTGGGACGCGTTGGTGCGCAGCGGGAAGTCGGGCGCCGACGATACCATTTCGGCGGTGCGGATGTAGGTAGCATGTTTCGACGCAAAGGTATCCACGACTGGGCAGACCCCAAACCGAACCGCAGTCTTTATCTGCTGGCGGCTCTCCTTTGTGTCCTTGCCGGCCAGTTGGTGTCGGTGAGCGGGCCGAAGGTCTCGATCCTGTTCATCAGTGGGCTCGCCGGCATAGTGCTGATCATGCAGCCCTTGATGTTGATGTGGTTGACGACCATCGTAACGCTGCTGATTTCTGGCATGGTCATCTATTTTGCCCAGGGCCTGAATGTCTCCTGGGGCGGCTACGGTCTTGCCGCCATGCTCTACGGCGCGACAATCTTGACGGTTTTTGGTGAGGGGGTTCGTGCTCCACGCAGTCGTTTGGGCAAGGCAGACTCGACCCATGACGGTAGTGGCCACGATTTTCTGACGATCAACACCGCCATCATAATATTTTTCGCCATCGCACTGTTCACTATCGCGCTCAATCAGGCGCCGATTTTTACGACCGTAGCTGCAGTTAAGTCGTATTTTCTCTATGGCGGCATCTGGACTGCCCTGGCCTTCATTTCTTTCGAGGAATCGGTGATCAAGAAATGGTTGCAAGGCCTTTTGGTGGTCGGGCTGGTGCAGTGGCCGGTCGCGCTTTACCAGTATCTATTCGTCAGAGCGGCCCGCATACAAAGCGGCCTCGGAACGGTCGAGGCTTCGGACAGCGTCGTCGGCACGTTCGGTGGAAGCCAGGAATCCGGCGGTCTGACTGCGGTGCTAGCCCTTTATCTGGTGGTGGTCCTGACTGTCCTTTGGGCGCTCTACCGCGACAAGCAACTGAGCGGTACACGCTTTCTCATATTGGCGGGGGTCTTGTCCCTGCCGCTGGTCTTGATGGAAGTCAAAGTCGTTTTCTTTTACTTGCCGGTCGCGCTGTTTTTTCTGTATCGCGATTTTCTCTATAAGCGTCCAGCCGTGTTCCTCGGCGGTTGCGCCACTGTTGCTGTATTGCTCGGCCTCTTGCTATTCGCCTATCAGGCTTTTCACTGGTCGGCGAAAAGCGATGACATGGAAGGCAATATGTTGGCTGTTTTCAGCTACAGTTTCAGCGAGGATATGGCAAAACGCATGGCTGAAAGGGGAGAATTGTCGCGCCGCAGTGTGCTGGAATTTTGGTTGCGGGAGAACAGCCGGGGCGATTATTTGAAGACCATCGTGGGGCACGGATTGGGTGCGACCCGCTATACCGAGATTAACGCCGGGCACATTGCCAAAAAATACTTTCCCGCGGAGATTTATTTGACCGGGCTCTCGGTATTGTTATGGGAAACGGGGCTGTTGGGCGTGGCGGCGTTTTTCTTCCTGATGTTTTGCGCGTTCCGCAGTGCGGGAAAGGTCATGCAGCAAGCTGAGCCGGACAGCTGGCGGCTCGGATTGGCGCGTGGCCTGCAAGCCACGGTCCCACTCTATGTTATGGCTCTGGCCTATCGTGCCGATATTCCCCAGGCCGGGCCCATGATGTTTCTCTTCATGGGGCATCTCGGCTTGATCTCGTGGCTTCGACGGCAAGGGCGGGTGGATGCCAGCTGACAGTTCGTCCAGTCTCTCGATGCTGTATGTCATCCGGGAGAAGTACCCTACATTCCGAGTGGACGTTACAGAGCTCTTTTCAATTTGGCTGACGCGCAAGGGGTTCAGCGTCGATTGGGCGTGTCAATCCGAGGCGCCAAGTGAAGAGGCAACCTTGATTAAAAGCCCGCGCGAGCGGGTTTTTCTGGCGCCGGCTTTGGAGCATTCCGGAGTTGTCCGCAAGGTCGCAAACCATCTACTCGCGCTGCTTCACGACCTCAAACTCTATGGCAAGGTGCAACGGGGCGAGTACGACATAGTCCAGGTTCGCGACAAGTTTGTTGCCGGACTGGTCGTCTTGATCGCGGCCAAACGCAAGAAGATTCCGTTTTGCTATTGGATGTCCTATCCCTTTCCCGAGGCGGACGCATTTCGGGCAGCGGACCGCACGGAGCCCTATTCGCCGCTGCGGCGACTCATCTTCAAGACGCGATCGATTTTGACGGCGTTTTTGCTGTACAAGGTCATCATGCCGCGCGCGGCGCACATATTCGTGCAGAGCGATCGCATGAAGCAGGATGTCTGCGAGCATGGCATAGACAGCAATAAAATGACCCCGATCCCCATGGGACTCAGCCTCGAGCAGCTCGACAAGCAGCCGGCCGAGATCGATGACCCGCGACTGCGGGGACGACTGCCGATCGTCTATGTCGGCACGATGATTCGTGTGCGACGCATGGAGTTCGTCATCCAAGCCTTCGCAAAAGTTGTCGAGCGCGTGCCGGGGGCAATTTTGGTCATGATCGGCGACGGCGAGGACAGTGACATGCAGTTCTTGCGCGGCGAGGCGGCGCGCTTGGGTCTTGAAGACGATGTCCTATTCACCGGCTTCGTCGATCGTGCCGCGGCGTGGGGCTATATCCGCGCATCCAAGCTCTGCGTATCGCTGTTTCCACCGTCACCCGAGCTGGATTCAACGACGCCGACCAAGGTTGTTGAGTACCTGGCCTGGAATCGGCCCGTAGTTGCAAATGATCATCCCGATCAGAGTCGCGTTCTGGGCGAGAGCGGCGCCGGACTTGCGGTGCCCTTTGAGTTGGGGGCTTTCGCCGACGCCATGATCGAGCTGTTGGAAGACCCGGAGCGGGCACGAAGCATGGGCCTCAAGGGACTGGACTATGTTCGCAAATTTCGCTCCTACGACTCGATCAGCAATGGCTTAATCCTCGAGTACGAGCGCGTGGTCTCGGACTTCGCCGCAGTGAAGTCGGGTCGCGGCGCGGCCGTGACGGGCAGCCGGAGTTTATGAAATCCCCGACCGAGTTCCTGCGATACCGCGTCGACACGGCTGGCCGGAAAAACTGACCCACGGCTGCGCTACAGACAGGATTTTGTCTATTGGCACTTGACGATGAACAGGGCGTGGCGAAGGGCGGCGTGTCCAAGCCGCCAGAGCGCTACTACAGCCGCAAGCGCATTCGCCGCAGCCTGATGCACTATCTGGTTGGTCGAGGCGTCTCGTCAATTGCCAACTTTCTTGTCGTATTCCTGGTCATTCGCGCGCTTTCCGTGGAGTCCTACGCCGCCTACACGACATTGAGCGGCCTTTTGATCATGACCATGGCGTTCAGCAACGGTGGACTCGAAAGAGTCGTGCCGCGCTATCTGCCGGTTCTGCGCGAGGATGGCGCAGAGGCTGAACTCAAACGTCTGACCTGGCAGCTTCTTTTCCTCCGAATCGCCTTTCTGGCTGTGATTTTGTTACCAATTGTAGTGTTCGAGGATTTCCTGCGCGCGCAGTTCTCCATACCCGAAGATCGCTGGGCCATTTGGGGCTTCTACGCTTATGTCGTTGTCTACGCGCTTTCCGTACATCTGACGCGGAGCCTTCAGGCCCTGCTGCTGCAACGCGAATCCACTATTGCCTTGTCGATCGAGTGGTTCAGCAAGCTTGCGCTTCTGGTCGCGTTTTTGTTCCTTTCCGGTGGCATAAGCTTGGCCCAAACCATGTGGGCGCACGCGATCACATCGTTTCTCGGTGCGCTCTATATGGTGTTCAAGTTGCGCGCTAATTTGGTCAGCCGCCCCGAAACCACTTCGAGCGAGGGAGATACCGTGGCGCGCGCCGACCTGATCTCAACGGGCTGGCATAACTACTGCCAGCGTCTGCTCGGCACGGCCAACTCACCTGGTGCAAATCGTCTGATTTGCAGCTACATGCTGGATTCCGCGGCCACAGCCGGGTTCGGGTTTGCCTTGGCAATAAACGGTCTGATCCGACGCTTCGCGCCAGCTACGCTTCTTTTGGGGCTGATCGAGCCCAGCGTCATGGCACGTTACTCCGAAGAAAAAGATTTTACCGTTCTGCAGAGAAGCGCTTCGATCGTCGTCAAATTCAGTCTTTTTGTTCTGGCTCCCGCCACGGCCTGGGTTCTGTTCGCCGGCCAGCCGGTTGCTGCCTTTGTCAGTGGCGGCAAGTACACGCATATGACCTGGCTCGTCGCCGGTATGATGGTGATGTTGATGATCGGCAGCAATAGGACCGTGCTGACCCTGGTCGCCAACGCCGTCAACGAGAGCAGTTCCCTGGTACGCGCCACGGCTTGGTCAAACGTGTTGTTTCCCGTTCTCATATTCCTGGTCTGGCAATTCGGGCTGCCTGGCCTGCTGGGCGGCATATTGCTTATCGCCGGTTTCGACAACCTCTATCTCGTTCATCGGCTGCGGAGTCTGGGATACGGCTACAGGATCGATGCCGGGGCGATCACCAAGATCATCCTCTTTGCGGCGCTGGCCGCGGCAAGCGGAAGTTTGATTCCACATTTCCTTGGACCGGCGCTGCTGACGTCCCTTTTGGCCGCCGCCGCGACGGGTATAATATTCTTGACGGCGGCCTATATCTGGAAGCCATTCACCGGCGAGGAGCGCAAGCTGCTCAATGGCTACATAGGCAAGAAGGTCTTCGTCTGGTAAGCCACAGACATGACCGCCGAGCTGTCGGTGCCGCGACTGGACAGGCGGGTAGTGGACCACCGTCGTTGCGGGCCGTTTCTTGATAAACCTCCCAGCCCACTCAGTCCGGTGGGTCTCGCATAAGACGAATTTGACCTAAAACTACAGATAGTTAAGAGAAATTAGAGACTCTGAAGTTTACATATCACTTGGCCAAGAAGAGCTTGATGGTGCGTTTGATCTGGGCTGGTGATTTTGGCAGTCTGCACAATTGAGGTGTGGAATTGGACGATCGGGTTGCTGAGACTTGGGAGACTGACCATGAGTGACATCAGTTACTGCTACATTTGTTCTGGTGTGCGCTGCGGATCGACGCTGTTGGATATGTTGATCGGCGGCCACTCTCGCGTCGCGTCACTCGGTGAATTCGCTTTTTTTGGCAAGGCGATCGCCCTTGATCAGACCTGCAGCTGCGGGTCGCCTATGTCGACCTGCGCAAGTTGGGACAAGGTCATCCGTCGCATTGAAGCGGACTGTGGCGTCAATTTGCGGGATGATCCCTACGCGCTCAGGCAATGGGATACCCGCGCGTCGACGAAAATCGACCCGTCGCAGCAAACAATGCTCTATCTGGCAATGACCAAATTGCGCACGGCGATGTGCGATCTGCGTGGACATCTGCCCAAATCGTTTCCCGCCGCGCTGCCCTACCCCAGGTCCTTGAGTGTCGGAATTGACAACGCATTTTATTTAAGCGGTGTGGTCCGCCAGGAGTGGGACAAGGATCTGGTCATCGATTCCTCGAAGTCGGTGCATCAAGGCATTGCGCTTTATAACGCAAAACCGAGCCAAGTCCGGGTTATTTACCTCAGCCGTGACGGTCGTGGTGTCTACCTGTCGCGACGCGGGCGGCATGATCGAAAGACCAGTCTGGTCGGTTGGCGCGACTATTATCGCCGGGCAGACACCCTGCTCAGGAAATGGGTGCCCGACGAGCATCTTTATCGATTGCATTACGAAGACCTTGCCGGCGACAGCGAAAACACCCTGCGCAAGATCTGTGCATTCCTCGGTCTTGATTTCGAATCGCAAATGACCGACTTGAATGCGGGCGAACGTCATTTGGTGAACGGCAACCCGACAATGCACAGGCGCCACAGGGGGGTGCAGTTGGACGAGCGCTGGAAGACAGGTCTGGTCGGAGAAGAGTATCAGTATTTTATGAAATACGGTGGCGAGCTAAATCGTCGCCTCGGATATAGCTGAACTCAACGTTGATGCGGTCTGCGCGGCCGTGTCGCGCGGGGCTCTTCCCCTGGTGCGACCCTGCCGGAACTCGGTGGATCGGAGAGA
>JAJFGM010000351.1 GCA_021776145.1 Kiloniellaceae bacterium
CCTCCTCCATGACCGCCGAGAACATGCTGAACCGCGCCCAGGTCACGGCCGGCGACAGCGTTCTCATTCCAGGCGCTTCCGGCGGCGTCGGCTCGGCCCTGATCCAGCTGGCCAAGCGGCGCGGCGCCAGGACAATTGCCCTCAGTGGCGCCGCCAAGGCCGACGCGGTGGCCGCCATCGGCCCCGATGCCGTGCTGCCACGCGCGCCGGCGGACCTGGCGGCGGCGCTGCGCGACGCAACCGGCGAAGCGACCGTGACAGTCGTCGCCGACGTGGTCGGTGGCGACGCCTGGCCGCAATTCATCGCTGTCCTGGCACGTGGCGGCCGCTACACCTGCGCCGGCGCTATCGCCGGGCCGATCGTCGAATTCGATCTGCGCACCTTCTACCTGCGCGACCTGACTTTCACCGGCGCCACCATCGTGCCGCCCGGCGTCTTCGCCGATCTCGTCGGCTATATCGAGCGCGGCGAGATCAAGCCGCTGCTGGCGGCCACCTACCCCTTGGCGGAGCTGGCCACGGCACAGGAAGCCTTCATCGCGAAAAAGCACGTCGGCAACATCGCCGTCGTCATGGACTGAAAGCAACGCGCATGAAGATCGCGCGCATCACCGTCTGGCAGAAAGACCTGCCCTTGGCGGCGCCCTACTGGCTGTCCGGCGGCCGCCTCAAATTCGAACGGCTGGACTCGACCTTCGTCCGCATCGATACGGACGACGACCTAATGGGCTGGGGCGAGGGCTGTCCCTGGGGCAACACCTACCTGCCGGCCTTCGGCGGCGGCACGCGCGCCGCCCTGGACCTCCTGGCGCCGCTTCTGATCGGCCACGACCCGCGCGAAATCGAGGCGCTCAACCGTCGCATGGACGTCGCCCTGCCCGGGCATCCCTATGCCAAGTCGCCGCTCGACATGGCGCTGTGGGACCTGTTTGGCCAGTCCGCCGGATTGCCGCTCTATGCGCTTTTCGGCGGCGCCGAGGGCGAGACCGTGGCGCTCAACAGCTCGATCTCGACCGGCACGCCCGACGCAATGGTGGCGCGGATCGAGGCGGCGCGGGCCGCCGGCTACCGTACCCACTCGGCCAAGGTCGGCGGCGACGACCCGGCCCTCGACATTGCCCGCATCGAGGCCGTCGAGGCGGTCCGCCGGGACGATGAAGCTGTTACCTACGACGTCAACCGCGCCTGGACGCCGGCCTTGGCCATCCAGGTGATGAACGCCGTCAGCGCCGGCGGCTGGTTCGAACAGCCCTGTGAAACCCTCGATCAGTGCCTGCACGTCCGCCGCCGAACACGCCAGCCGATCATGCTCGACGAATGCCTTCACAGATTTCAGGATCATCTCGAAGCCTGGAAGGCCGGCGCCTGCGAGGGCGTCAAGGTGAAACCCAACCGGCTGGGCGGCCTGACCCGGGCGCGCCAGGTCCGCGACTTCGGCGTTGCCGTCGGCTGGCGCATGCACATCGAGGATGTCGGCGGCACGGTGCTCGCCGACACCGCGGCACTGCACCTTGCCCTGTCGACGGCGCCGGAAAACCGTCTCGCCTCGTGGCTCTGTCACCCGCATCTCGCCGACGATCCCGCCCCTGGGCAGGGCGCGCGCAACCGGAACGGCCGGGCGGCATTGCCGGCCACGCCAGGCCTTGGCGTCGTGCCTGACGCCGACTGGCTGGGCGACGCCGTCGCCGCTTATCACTAGGAAGGAACGCCACCATGGACGCCAAACTGGACTGGACAAACGCCGGGCTTTTCGAACTCGCCGAGCGCGTTCTGCCGGGAGCCGGGCTCGGCGGCTACGCCCTGCCGGAAGACATCCGCTTCGTCTTTGCCAGCGGACAGGGCGCGCGCCTGCGCGACGTCGAGGGCAGAAGCTACATCGACTATGTCGGCGGCGCCGGCGCCCTGATCCTCGGCCATTCGCACCCCGCCATCGTCGCGGCGGCGCAAGAGCAGACGGCGCGCGGCCTGCACATGTTCGGGACCCTGAACGACGTCGCCATCCACCTGGCGGCGCGGCTGGTCGAGGACATCCCCTGCGCCGAGAAGATCGTCTATGCGACAACCGGCTCCGAGGCCACGGCCTATGCCATGCGCATGGCCCGCGCCTTTACCGGCCGCGACCTCGTCCTGAAGTTCGAGGGCGCCTATCACGGCAACCACGACTACGCGCTGACCTCAACCTTCCCCCAGGCTCTGGGCAACGACCCGCACGGCCAGGACGACACCGCCGGACGCCCGGCTGGCACCCGTACGACCATGCTGGTGGCGCCCTACAACGACGCGGCCGCCGTCGAGCGCCTCGTCAAGCAGCGGCGGAAAAAATTGGCCGCGATCATCGTCGAACCGGTGCAGCGCATCATTCCCGCGAAGCCGGAATTCCTCCACGACCTGCGCCGTATCTGCGACGAAAACGGCGTGCTGCTGATTTTCGACGAGGTGGTAACCGGATTTCGCCTCGCCTACGGCGGTGCCCAGGTGCACTACGGGGTGACGCCCGATCTCGCCAGTTTCGGCAAGGTGGTCGGCGCCGGCGGCCCGCTGTCCTGTGTCGCCGGCCGCGCCGATATCCTCGATCTCTGCGATCCTCGCCGCAAGGGCGAGCCGAACTACGTCTATCTCAACGGCACTCTGCACGGCAATCCGGTGGCGGCGGCCGCGACCCTGGCCCTGCTCGACGAGTTGGCAAGACCCGGCACCCTCGACCGTCTCAACGCCTTTGCCGACAGTGCCTGTGCCGAGTGCCAGAAAGTGCTCGACCGGCACGGCCTGCCAGCCATCGTCCAGAACTCGGGTTCGCTGTGGCAGATCCTTTTCATGCGCAAGCCGCCGCGCAGCCAGGCCGACATGATGGCCGGCGATAGCGCCGCCATGCGCCGCCTCGACAGCGAATGCATGAAACGCGGGATTTACGCGCTGCCCGGCGTCAGGCGCTTCTTTTCGACGGCGCACGGCGAAGCGGAACTAGAAGTTACGCTGAAGATCCTCGACGCGGCCTGCCGCGATGTAGATTAGGGGTACGGGGTGCGTGATCCTGAGCTGGAAAAAGTAGCGGACCAACGGGTTCGATACGTCTCTTGCAGACTCTTAGAGCGTGTAATTTGACAACCTCAACCTCCACGGGTAAATTACTGCCTCCCTTGTGAGGTTGGATCCTGCGAGGCCGTAAGAATTCGGTGTCGTCCTCACTGCATGGGAATGACGACTCGGGGGCTGTCGTGAGAATGCTCATTCGCGACCAGTTGGACTATCCTAAGGTTGCCGGTTGGGTGCGACACGAGCTTCCACACATCCCTGAGAAGCCGACGGTTTGGAAGGCATTCAAGAAGCACGGGCAACTCAACAGTTTCGTTGCCCTGCAAGCCATAAACTGGCGCGACGAGAGCCCGCTTCTGCGCATCAAGCCTTTGGGTTCCGACAACGGTGCCTTTGACCCTAATCACCCCGACTGGATAATGCTCGCACAGGAGGTCGCCACCCGTTTCGAGACTGACCACACGCGCGCGGAAGCTCAGCTCCTTTTGGAGTCGACGATCCTCCACGAACTCGTCCATTGGGGGGATCACAGAGACGGGCACGATCAGGCTGGCGAAGAGGGCAAGGCGTTCGAACAAGAGGCGTATGATGGAGACGTTAGTCGCTATTGGAGCGCCCCAACCGCGCCCTCGCTGAATATTCGGGCGGGTGATCTACCCGGTCTCGACGGAAATTGGAAGCGCGGCATTCGCAACCACAATCCTGGAAACATCAAAAGGGGTTCGGACTGGGACGGACTCGCCACCGAGGCAGAGATGACACCGGCGCAGAGGGATGAGAGCGTTTTCTGCGTTTTCCGCGATGCGACATGGGGAATTCGGGCAATGGTGCTGCTGCTCGCCAAGTATCAGGGGCGGGGCGAAAAAACGGTCGCACGCATGATCGCCACCTGGGCTCCCCAGTCCGATGCCAACCCAACCCACGGCTACGTCGCGTTCGTAGCCGAGCACATGCACATCGGGCTAGACGAAGAGTTCTCCGTCCGCGACTTCGAGCTGGCTCGTCGCATGGTAGAGGCAATGATCGCCTTCGAAAACGGCACTCAGCCTTACGAGGACGCGATCATCGAGGAGGGGCTGAAAAAGTCGGGAATTTTCGCTTAGTCAGCCCGGGTCCGACAGAGCAGTTCAAATGTGAGGACACAACGATGACAAAGACGCGCCGTACGGCAAAAAAGGCATCGCTCTCCTCCGTTCTAATCTTGTGCATCGTGCTTTCCGGGTGCTCGGTCTTCCAAGTTCACAAACCCTGGCCACGCCTCGCCAAAAGTAGTGCCCCGCCAACTCTGCGTGAGGCCGTGCAGCTCACTCACGACGCCGAAGACGAGCTCATGCGCAAGATCGGCGACCAAACCCTGTTTCGCAACAGTATTGCCCTTGCCGAGATACTGCTCGCCGGCTCGCTCGGGGCCGCGGCCCTGACTGGCGCCTCGAGCGACTTGCTCATTGCAGGCAGTGTGGCGGGGGTGACAGGGCTTGGCGTTGCGGCCTGGTTCGAGAGCAAGCCTCGGCAACGCGTGTACCTGCTCGGTATCAAGGCACTGATCTGTTCGGTCGAAGCTGTGACGGCGCTTCAGGGAGTCGGCTCCCTCGATGACAAATTGTTCACCCTGAATTCGGCCATTTCGAACGCCGAAGCCAACATCGCGAACGTGAGCCAAAAGCTGGCGCTCCTGCGGACGGTCCAAAGTGACAATCACTACACCACCGCAATCGACCATCACCTTACTGGGTCCCGAGCCGACGTCGAGACCGCGAAAAAAGTGTTCGATTCCGGCAAGGTGCTGCAAATCAGGCTGGACGAGGCGGGCGCGAAAGTCGAAAACAGCGTCGACCGAATCATGAGCCTCGTGACCGAAGGCGTTCTGCTAACCGAGTCGGAGCTCTCGGAACTGCGCGGCCTCATTGGTGATCTCGTCTTCACCGCGCCGAACTTCATCCGGCTGCCCGACGTCTCCGCATTTCCCAAAGTGCCCGCTAAACTTGAGCCGGGAATAGAAAGTGACGCGGATGAAGTACAGGGCTTGCTGGAGGAGATGGTCCCTAATCTTGATCAGAACCTGCAAGACCTGAACCTTGCCGTGGCTAAAGTCAATGCGGCGGCTCGTGAAATTGAGGCGGTCGTGCGCTCCACCGATGCCGCGAACTCCATCGAAAAGCTGAAGAAGTGCGGCGTCGATATCAGCGCCGCGGTGCAACCGCTTACGACCGACCTCGGGGCGCCGATCGAGTTCACCGAAGGCCAGACAGACAGCTCGGCTTTCTCCGTGCAAGGGGGCAACGGGAAGTATTCCGGCACGTACGACGGCGCGCACGACGGCTTGAGTTTCGATCAGGCAGCGCCATTCGCCGCCGACTTCGTGATCAAGGCAACGGAAAAGGCAAAGGCGGACCGGTATCGCTTCACGGTGACGGACATCACCGGCGCCAAGATCCGAATCCCGATCGTGGTCAAGAAGCCACCCGCGAATCAGAACAAGAAGGACGAAGGCGACATCCAGGTCAGGGATATGCAGGAGCTTTTGAAGGAATATGGATTTGGCCCCGAGTCAATTGACGGGACTAGAGGCGCCGCCACGAACGCGGCGATCCAGACGTTCTTGAACATAATACAACTCGAAAAGACAGCCGGGGACATCAGTACAACTAAGTTCACCGACTTGTTTGTCGTCATTGTAACCGGCCTCGACGAGTCGCTGAAATCAGCGGCCGGAAATTGGAAGACCGGTCATATCCGCGACATCACCATCGAGAAGCTGCTCAAGGCCAAGGGGCACGACCCGGGGAAGCGGGACGGCAAGCTGGATTTAGACACGAAGGCCGCAGTGGCCGCATTCAACAACGGGACAGAGCTGCGCATTGTTACCGATCAGGAGCGAGACGCGATCCTCAAGAAACTGCGCGACGCAGGTGCGTTGCTGGACGAGGAAAAGGATCTGAACTAATGCCCGGACGAGAGGCTTTGCTATGTTCGTGACGCAATTTTTGGACGTCCTCATCGGGCTTGCCTTCGTCTACCTTCTGCTAAGTCTCGTCGCCAGTTCCGTGCTCGAAGCGGTCGCGGGCCTCACGGCGAGACGGGCGCGAGGACTGAAGCAGGCGATTGAAGGATTGCTGTCGGGAGGCAGCGAGACGATTGAACCGGCCATTAAGTGCGTCACTGAGGAGGTCCTCGATCATGCGCTGATCCGCTCACTTCGAAATCGACCCAACCTGTTACAGCGAAAAACGAGGCTCTTCGCGGCTGGACCCTCCTATATTCCCGCTCGCACCTTCGCCACGGCCCTGGTGGATGTTCTCAGGCAATCCCCCTTGCCACGGGAACCATCGATGGTGAGCACTCTTTCCACCGAGCAGCTCGACGATGGCCACTTGAAGCAGACACTGCGGACCCTAAACAAGAACGCCGGTGGCGACCCAGAGAAAGTCCGATTGAGTATCGAACGGTGGTATGAGGATGCGATGGATCGGTTCAGCGGCCAATTCAAACGCTACAGCCAACTGTGGCTTTTCATGATCGGGGTCGTTATTGCCGCCTCGCTAAACGTCGACTCAGTCTGGCTGGCTCAGCGGCTGTGGCAGGACCCGACACTCCGGGAATCCGTCGTCACGCAAGCCAGGGCATACGCGGAACAACACCCGCAACCGCCTGCCAGTCTCAAACTCGACGAGATGCAAAAGACGCTCAAGAATGAATTGCCCATGCCTATAGGCTGGCCATCTGAGAAAGGACAGAATTCATTCTTGATAGTGGTGGGGTGGTTTATCACAGGGGTCGCCGTATCTTTCGGGGCACCTATCTGGTTCGATGGGCTGGGACTGCTCCTATCCGTTCGCGCAAGCGGTCCGAAGCCGACGGCCGCGACCTCGACGAATGGCCTGCCCGTGACCGACGATGGCACCACGACCGACTTCGAACGCAGTCTGGGAAAAGTCGACATCATGGACCTCCAGACCGTTTTGGGTCTTCGAGGTAAGCGCGTCACTGGCCAGATCGATGGCCCAACACGTGATGCCATCATGGACTATCAGGACAAACACGGACTCCCTCAAACTGGAAAGCTCACCCAAGAGCTCTTATTGGCAATCATGGACGTGTAAAAAACTGGAACAGCGGGGAGTTTGTACGCTGCAGGTCCTTACAGAAGCCGGAACTGAGCGCCTCCGCTCATGCGGTTCCTATCCTTCGGCCAGGGATGGTCGACAAGGCTTTGGAAGGCCTCCACCGCACACCCAAACGCGTAACCGTCCACGTTTCGGGCCGCCACGACCCTGGCCCTGCTCGACGAGTTCGCCAGGCTCGGCACCCTCGACTGACTCCATGCCATTGCCGGCAGGACCTGCGCCGAGTACCAGATAGTGTTCGGCCGGCACGGCCTGCCGGCCATCGTCCAGAACTCGGGTTCGCTGTGGCAGATCCTCTTCATGGCCAGGCCCCCGCGCAGCCAGGCCGACATGATGGCCGGCGACAGCGCCGCCATGCGCCGCCTCGACAGCGAGTGCATGAAACGCGGGATTTACGCGCTGCCCGGCGTCAGGCGCTTCTTTTCGACGGCGCACGGCGAGGCGGAACTGGAGGATACACTGAAGATCCTCGACGCGGCCTGCCGCGCTGTAGCGTAGGGCGCGGTTCGGAAGTGCGAAATCAGCCGGCGGCGATTCAGCGGATGTTATGGGAGTGCATCAGATTCTGCGGCGTCGTGTAGACGATCCGGCGGGTGCCTTCCTGAAAACCCGTCAGGTCGAGGTCCCAGGACAGACCGGGCCACAACAGCGTTAGGCGCCCTTGGCGCGGCCTATAGGCCGCCGAATAGAGCGTGCCGAAGCCGCGATCGTGGGCAAGGGAGTAGAGCGGCGGACGCAGGAAGGCCGCGATGAAATCTTCTTCCGGTTCCTCGTGCAGCGTCAAGCGATGCAAGAGAAATCGTTCCCGCTCCACCGATGCCGTCGCCCGCGCGTGCTGATGCCACTCCACCTTTTCCTGGTGATTGGTGGCAAGTCCGGAATTGGAGACGCTGGCCGGCCGGTCCGGTGAAAGATAAACCGTCGCCCGTTCACCAGCGGCGTCGAGCAGTGTCAGGTTGTAAGCCATGTGAACCGGCACCCGCGCCACCAGCCGCGCCGCCTGCTCCGTCGTCTCGCAAATTTCCAACAGGTAACGCAGAATGATCGGCACGCCAAATCCATCGCCGATAACACGCCGACCGCCAAAGGTCAGCGAAACGCAGAGGCCGGCTTCATTGACCCCGTCGATCAGCCCGATCAGGCAATCGCTCATCCCCATCACCCCTCGGCCAAGCCATCGCGAGTGAAAGATGACGCCCTCGAAGGCCAAGGAACTGTAATCGTAGTTGCGCACCAGCAAGGGTTCTTCGCCCGGCCAAACGGCCTGACTGCAGCCGCTCAGATAAGGTGGTGGGCGGTACAGCGAAAGAAACCGTGCCGCCTTGTCGCCGCCGCCGGCCAAATCGACCAGACGCTCCCATAGCGGAATCATTTCCGGCATGTATGCCAAAAGGGCCTTGCGGCATTCCCAGTAGGTTGGCCGCGCCTCAATGCCCTCGCTCAGCCACCACTTTTCATAGGCCGGCCAGAATCGCTGAAACAGAGCCTGCCAACGCCGGTCCGAGCCGGGATCGTCAATGGCCAGGAAGTTGATTTCCATGGCGCCCCGCCGCTCAGAGAATCTTGAAGGCCGGGTCCGACAAGGCCGGTGCCGCCGCCTGCAACGGCGTTGCGGCAAACTGCGACTTGATGCCGGCGATCCACTGCTTGGCGCGTGGCGTCAATGCGAAATCGTCGTCCATTGAGCGACCACGGGTCACCAGAATGCCAAGATCCGCCCCTTCGTATCGGTAATCGCCGGGTTTTGAGATACGCAGGAAAAAGGCTTCGCGTTCGCTGTCGACAGCGCGCCGGTGGTAGTCGAACCGATTGTAGGAAATCGAGCCGTCGTCGTTGAGGTGCCAGATACCGCTTTCCGGCGCCTGGGTCAGGATATCGACGCTGTCCTCGGTGTGTTTGATCACCATCTGCGACCAGGAATCGATATTGTCGGCGTCCGCCCAACGGGCATTCAGCTCTTCGATGTCGATGTCGAAGGGATGTCCGGAAAATTCCAAGAGATGGAAAAGGAAAAGCGGCGCGTCGGCATGCGCGAAGGCGGCATGATTGGTCATCGAGCTGGCACCGGTGATGCGCGGATTGAGTTCGCCCAGATAGATGTCCTTGCCGCCTTTATCAATCAGGAAGTCGAGCTCGAAGTACCCGCGGTAGCCCTCCGTCTTCAACTGCTGACCGAACTTGAAAGTGTAGTCGCGCGCCTTGTCGCGCAGTTTCTTTGGAAAGGCCTTCGCGAAAATCTCGTTGCCGCACCAGCCGCCGCGATAGGGGGTGAGTTCGGGAAACCCGACCAGTTCGGTCATCAGCGGACCAACGATCGTGCCGGCCTTGGTCGCGC
>JAJFGM010000352.1 GCA_021776145.1 Kiloniellaceae bacterium
AAACGTTGCAAACCGTCAGGTTCGCACCAAGCCTGCCCCATCTCGTCACGCGCCATCCCCATTCTCGGCCGCCGCGCAAAACCCCCGGACCCCGCACTCGACCGCTTTGTTGAGACGCAGCCTAAATAATCAACCGAGGAATTTCAATAATAAACCCGTCTATATATAACAAATCCGAATTTATGGTTAATACTTATCGAACTATTGAGCACTAATTTTAACCATGTTATTATATATTGGCCTTGTTTATGATTGCTGTACTATATGAACAAGACAGTGCCATAGATCCGAAGGAATTTATTGAGTCCGGCAAATTTACATTTACCGATAACAACACTCGAAACAATAAAACGCCCCGCCAAAATCGCGGCGGGGCGTCGTTTGCATCTTTCGGGCGCGATCCGGACACCGCCCCCGTAGCCGTTTGGACACTCAGAACTTCCGATAGGCCTTGTTGAGGACGACCATGGGATGGCGGTCCGACATCTGGAACTTGATCAGCAGCTCGCGCGCGATCATGTCGCGATCCTGCTGGTTGTCTGGCAGTTCGATGTCTTCCGGCACCGTCACCCAGCCGTTGATGTTGCGGTCAAAGACCGCGGCCCGGTGCTCCTCGTAGCCCATGTGGACATCCTCCAGCCAATTGAGGTCGTCCCAGCCCATGACCTCGAGGTACTGCTTGAGGAAGGGCGTCAGGCGCTCGTAATCGGGCAGCAGGTTGACGTCGTAGCGATAGCCGATGTGCTGGCCGATTTCCTTTTCACGATCGGAATCCAGCCCTTCGGTATCGAGGAAATGATCGATGTTGGTTGGCTCGGTCATGGTTCCCTCCTAATAGCGCGTCATGTCGGGCCGGCCGACGGTGTGCTGCGAACCGGCAAGCGGCACCTGAGCCAGGGCCGAAGCCTCCATGGTCAGCGCCGCCAGGTCTTCCGGCTCCAGGGAATGCACGTTGGTCTTGCCGCAGGCCCGCGCCATCATCTGACATTCGATCGCCAGGCAGTGCAGGAAATTGTAAACACGCTCGGCCGCGGCGTCGGGGTCGAGGCGGCTGCGCAGCGCCGGATCCTGCGTCGCCACGCCGACCGGGCAGCGCCCGGTGTGGCAGTGGTAGCAGTAGCCGGGCTCGACGCCCATCTCTTCCTGGAAGTTGGCTTCCGGAATGTCCTTGTTGCAGTTCAAGGCCATCATTGCCGAATGACCGATGGCGACCGCGTCGGCACCGAGCGCCAAGGCCTTGGCGACATCGCCGCCGTTGCGGATGCCGCCGGCGTAGACCAGGGAAATCTCGCCGGTCTTGCCGACATCGTCGAGCGCCTTGCGGGCCTGGCGAATAGCGGCGATGCCGGGCACGCCGGTTTCTTCCGTGGCCAGGTGTGGCCCGGCACCGGTACCGCCTTCCATGCCGTCGATATAGATCGAGTCCGGATCGGTCTTGGCGGCCATGCGGACATCGTCATAGACGCGCGCCGCGCCGAGCTTGAGCTGGATCGGGATTTCCCAGTTCGTCGCTTCGCGGACTTCATTGATCTTCAGCGCCAGGTCGTCGGGTCCGAGCCAGTCGGGGTGGCGAGCCGGCGACCGCTGGTCGATACCGGCCGGCAGCGACCGCATCTCGGCCACTTGGTCGGTCACCTTTTGGCCCATCAGGTGGCCACCGAGCCCGACCTTGCAGCCCTGGCCGATGAAGAACTCGCAACCGTCGGCGAGGCGCAGATGGTGCGGGTTGAAGCCATAGCGCGACTGGATGCACTGGTAGAACCATTTCGACGAATAGCGGCGCTCGTCGGGGATCATGCCGCCCTCGCCGGAACAGGTCGCCGTACCGGCCATGGTGGCGCCGCGGGCCAGTGCCGTCTTGGCCTCGTAGGACAGGGCACCGAAAGACATCCCGGTGACATAGATCGGGATGTCGAGTTCCAGGGGCCGCTTGGCGCGCGGCCCGATGACCGTCTTGGTCAGGCATTTCTCGCGGTAACCCTCAATGACGAAGCGGGTCAGGGTGCCCGGCAGGAAGGTCAGGTCGTCCCAGGTCGGGATCTTCTTGAACAGCGAAAAGCCGCGCATGCGGTAGCGGCCGAGCTCCGATTTGATGTGGATGTCGTCCATAACCTCGGGCGGGAACATGAAGCTCTGGCCGAGGCGATTGGTGTCGCGGCTCAGGGCCTTTTTTTGAGGCGCGTTGGGCGCTTCTTTGGTGACTGCCATGAGTGGATTCCTTTGCTCTTACAGCACCAGCTTTTTTTCAGCCGGCTCGAGGTTGTCGTAGTTCCACAGCTGCTTGCCGGCGACGATCTTGCGCATGTTCTCGACGCCGTTGTGCGCTTCCAGCTCGTAGGCCGTGAGCTTGCGTTTCAGCCACTGCACATCGAGATCCGTCATCTCGCCATCGACGGCGTCGACGCCCAGGCTCTTGATCTCACCACCGACGAAGATCGTGCCGTCGTACATGGAATCGCCCAGGTTAACGCCGGCATCGCCAAGCACGACCATGCGCCCGCGCTGCATCATGAAACCGGAGAAGGCACCGGTGCGCCCACCGACGATGATGGTGCCGCCCTTCTGGTCGATGCCGGTACGGGCCCCGACGTCACCCTTGCAGACGAGGTCGCCACCACGGATCGCCGCCCCGAAGGTCGAACCGGCGTTCTTTTCGATGACCACGGTCCCAGCCATCATATTTTCGGCGCAGGACCAGCCAACGCGGCCGCTGATGCGGACGTTGGGGCCGTCGATCAAGCCGCAGCCGAAGTAGCCGAGGCTGCCTTCGAAATAGAGCTGCAAGCGGTTGAGAATGCCGACACCCAGAGAGTGCTTGGCGCCGGGGTTCTTGATCACGATGGTCCCGTGGCCAGACTGCATCAACTCGCGGATGCGCAGGTTGACGGCGCTGGTTTCCATGTCCGCAGCATCGATTTCCGCCCGCTTGTTAAAGTCGACATCCATGCCGTCGGGATAGACGAAGCTGTCGGATTCCTCGGGCGAGAAGAAAACCTGCTGGGTGCGTCCGGCAAGTTGCTCGGTGTGCATTCCCATGCGGTGGGATTCCTGCTCAGTGTTCAGCTCTGCCATACCCGAACCTCCCCTTCGTAGGGATCGAAGGTATCGATCTCGTGTGGAAAAATGCTGCGGATCGCCACCTCTTCCGAGGCCATGGCGATGAATTCGTCGCTTTCGTAAAGCACCATCGGCTTGGCCGCCATGACGTCCTTGGCCATGCCCAGCTTGTCGGAAGTCGCGACGAGATAGGTGAAGACGCCGTCAAGTTCATCGATGGATCGCCGCATGGATTCTTCCAAGTCCTCGCCGCGGTCGATGGCGTCGGCAAGGTAGACGGCGATAAGCTCGGAATCGCAGTTCGAAATGAACCGGTGGCCGCGCCGCTCCAGGGCCCGCCGGGAGCCCCAGTAGTTGGTCAGCTGACCGTTGTGGACCACCGCGACGTCGTTGAAGGGATAGGCCCAATAGGGATGCGCCGAACGGATATCGACATCGGATTCGGTGGCCATGCGGGTGTGCCCGATGGCATGGCTGCCGTTGAAG
The DNA here is from genome assembly GCA_021776145.1 of Kiloniellaceae bacterium. Taxonomy (GTDB): domain Bacteria; phylum Pseudomonadota; class Alphaproteobacteria; order Kiloniellales; family Kiloniellaceae; genus JAJFGM01. The sequence continues at coordinate 3,544 of JAJFGM010000352.1, forward strand.
CCGCCGAGATCATACTGCTTGGAGACCCGCGTGGCATCGCCCAGGTCCTTGACCAGTTCCAGGGCCTTGCCGAGCGACAGGATCTCGACATCGTCGAGGTCTTCCAGATAGTCGGCGAGGTGGCGCAGATCCCCGGCATGGGAAAAGACATAGCGATAGGCGTATTCCGTCGCTTCCTCTTCCTGGTGGATTATGGCGCCAAGCTCGGCCATGCGCTCGTCGACAGCCTTCTTGCGGGCGCGAATCTGATGGTGAATGTCGAAGCCCTTGGCCACCTCTTCCTGCTCGGCGACCTTGAAGCGCATGATGTGTTTTTCCCCATCAGGCGCACCATAGAGCGCGAAACCGGTCGAATCCGGCCCGCGATGCTTCAAGGCCTGCAGCATCGAGGTCATTTCCCGACCGATGTCGGCGCGCTTGCCTCGGTGTATGAGACCAGCAATCCCGCACATTTTTGCGTTCTCCTCTTGTTAATTGCAACCGGGGCCAACCCGACGCGCCGGCCTCAGCCGACAGTCGGGGCACGGCGCCGAACCCGGCCTCTTGCTTGCCTTAGGGCAGGCAATCCCAGTAGGTCTCGAGATCCCAATTGGTGACCGTGTGATTGAATCGCTCCCACTCGTCCCGCTTGTAGTGCAGGTAAACCCGCAACATCTCGTCGGGCAGAGCCTCCTTGATGATCTCGTCAGCCTCGAGGGCATCAAGGGCCTCACCGAGCGACATGGGCAGCCGCTTGACTTCCTTGCCGGCCTCGATCGCCTCGTAGATGTTGCGCTCTTCCGGCTCGCCGGGATCGAGATCGCGATCCAAACCGTCGCTGAAGGCCTTGAGCAACGCTCCGCCCATCAAATAGGGGTTCACCATGGAATCGACAGAGCGGTACTCGAAGCGGCCGGGCGCCGAGATGCGCAGAGCGCAGGTTCGGTTCTGATAGCCCCAATCCGCAAAGACCGGTGCCCAGAACCCAGTGTCCCAGAGCCGCCGGTACGAATTGACCGTCGACGAGCCAAGAGCTGTCAGTGCGTTCAAGTGCTCCATCACGCCGCCGACACACTTCAAGCCGACCGGGCCGGGTTTGCGCGCGTCGATGCTCGGATCCGGCATGAAGAGGTTGTCGCCGCCTTCGCGATAGGTAAAGGCGCCCTCCATGCCTGGAATCGATTCGTGACCCAAAGCATTGAACGTGTCCTCGCCGCCGCGCCACAGCGAGACATTGTGATGGCAACCCGAGGCCGAGACACCCATGAAAGGCTTCGACATGAAGCAGGCGATCAGTCCGTGCTCGCGTGCCGCCTGGGCGCAGATCTGGCGGTAGGTCGTCAGCCTATCCGCGTTGCGCAAGACGTCGTCGAACATCCAATTGAGTTCGAGCTGCCCCGGCGCGTCCTCGTGGTCGCCCTGGATCATGTCGAGACCCATTTCCCGGGCATACTCCAGAACCGTCATGAAAACCGGACGCAGGCTCTCGAACTGGTCGATGTGGTAGCAGTTCGGTTTGGAGAACCCGCCGTCCGGCAGCCCGTCCTCGCCCTTCTTCAGCCACATCATCTCCGGCTCGGTTCCGGCCCGCAACTCCAGGCCGCCGTGCTTGGCCTTGAATTCGTCGTGCAGGATGCGCAGATTGCCGCGGCAGTCCGAAGTCAGGTGGCCACCCGGATTGACGCTCTCTTCGCGGTTGCGAAAGCAAGTGCAATAGACCCGCCCCACCCGCTTGTCCCACGGCAGCTGCACGAAGGTCTCGGGGTCGGGAATGCCGACCAGCTCCGACGCCTCCGGCCCGTAACCGATGTAGTTGGAGTGACGGTCGGTGTAGAGGTTGGCCGTCGAACCGTAGACGAGCTGGAAACCGCGCTCGGCGATCCGTTCCCAGTGATCGGCGGGAATACCCTTGCCGACGATGCGACCGGTTACCGAAACGAATTGGAAGTAGATATAGCTGATTCCGAGTTCATTGATCTTCTCGCGAGCCTGCTTGACCAGGTCGGCGCGCCCCGGCGCGTTCACATGTTGTTCCAGATCGGTCATCTCCAAAGCTCCCCTTTGTCTTTCTTTTTCCAAGCACGGCCTGACGACCACAGGACGGCAGCGTCCGATTTAGACCCGTTTGGAGGCCCTTTATCGGCCCGCTCCGCCCGTGGTCCCTTGTGTCCGGCGACGGACCGAACAACCAGGATCGGTCCGATTTAGCCCACTAACACCTTGGCAAGCTGGAGTGCCGTCACGTTTCGGCACCGAACCGAACCAATAGGCGAAACCGATTGGCTCCCTCGGCGGCTTTGCGGTACCGATTGCCCTGGTTTCGAATGCCTTGTCAGCACACCATGTCTTGCCCGGAAATTATGGCCATTTTTGCGTCCGTCGCCACTTGAATTTGCCTGATTCCGTCAAGAATGTCATAGTGACCACGCCATCTTCGTACTGAAACATATTTAGGACCAATTTTAAACCGATAAATTTTAAAGGGCCACAAATGGTATCGACAAAGCCCAGAGATGGCGCCGGAATTCACGCGGACACGGCTGCGGAGGCGGCGCAATCTCGGCTTCCGACCACCGCCACAAGCGGCGCGACGGCAATAGCCGGTCGCTTGCAGCAGGCGATCCTCGACGGCAACTACGCTTACGGCGAGCGTCTGCCTGCCGAGCGTGATCTGGCCGAACACTTCGGCGCCTCTCGCTCGACCGTGCGCGAGGCCCTCAAACGGCTCGAGGAGATGCGCCTGCTGACACGACGGATCGGCAGTGGCACTTTTGTAAGTCACCGCCAGGCGCTCGACGGCAGCAGCATCGCCGAAGTGACGAGTCCACTGGAGCTGATCGAAGTGCGTTTCGCCGTCGAACCGCAAATCGCGCGTTTGGCGGCGATCAACGCGACGGCCCGCGACCTCGCCACAATGGGCCAGGTTCTAGAGCAGGTCGAGGCGGCGGGCGGCGACCGTGAAAGTTTTTCGTTGGCGGACGAACGCTTTCACCAATCCCTCGTTGAATGCACGCACAATCCCTTGATGGTCTGGCTCTATCAGCAGATCAACGAAGTGCGCGCACACGCCCAGTGGACGGCGATGAAGGAAAAAATCCTGACGCCGGAACGCATCATCGAATACAATCGACATCACCGCCAACTCTATGAATCACTATGCAGCCGCGACGTCGAACAGGCGGCCGGTGTCATCGAGCGGCATCTCGACAAGGCCCGTCACGATCTTCTCGGCGCAAGCGGCCGCCAGGACTGAACGCGCCGCAACGAACGCGACCGCTCGCCACCGGCGACCGAGATCGACAAAGCGCGGCACCAATGCCGCGACACCGACACTGCGACCGTTTGAGCGGCCAGGCGCGCGGTCATGCCAAACGCATTCAAGCATAGAGTCAACGGATCGAGCGGTTTTCAGCTGCCGAAACTTGTCAAAACCTCCGCACTAAGAGTAAACTTTGTTTCATGAGGTTATAGATCTCTCGGCTTTTTTGTTGTTCGCTTGAGGCAGGGAGAGTAGGCTTTGATCCAAATGGTAACCAATTAACAACCAACATTTGAAGATTGGGCCATTAAAGGAACGTAGTTGGCTAATCTCCCGCCCTTCGACGACGGGAAGATGAGTGTTGCGGCCAACTCGGGGGGAAGTGCGATGCCGACGCGGCCAAGTCGCTCGGCGCTGCGGGACAAGCGCCGAAAAGCAATTGGGACGAAGTTCGTCCCCTATGCAATCGCGCGGCGGTCGAGCCGTGCGTCAGGCAAATTCTCAGAACCACACAACCGGCAGGGCGCGCGGCGCCAGGGCTACGGCCTGAGTCCAAACACATGGCGGACGGGAACGGAGACGGCACGGCGTTAGGCGCCGACAGCCATCCCGAAGGCATGATCGGATTCGCAGAAACAAGGGGAACTATCAGGACAGAGTAGATCAGAACATAAGGCGGCCTGACCGCCGGTAATGCAAATAAACAAAAACAAAAAAAATGGACCCACACCTTGAGCTTCAATTAGTTGGGGGTATGAAATGGATACCGATATTGGCGCACTGACAACAGTGTTCAC
>JAJFGM010000353.1 GCA_021776145.1 Kiloniellaceae bacterium
ATGGCCGTGCCGCCGGCCGAATTGGAAATGGGTGGCGATGCGCTCAACCGTATCTCGATATTTCTTAACGTCTTCGATGTTCATATCAATCGCGTACCGGTTGGTGGGCGTGTCACCGGCGTATCCTATCGCCCTGGCAAATTCCTCAATGCCGCGCTCGACAAGGCTTCGGTAGACAACGAGCGCATGTCGCTCAAGGTCGAAAACGCCGACGGTACTTGTGTCGCCTTTGTGCAGATTGCCGGCCTGATCGCGCGGCGTATCGTCTGTAATGTAGAGATCGGCCAAAGCGTCGCGACCGGCCAGGTTTTTGGTCTGATTCGCTTTGGCAGCCGAATGGACGTATATCTGCCCCCCGGGGTCGAGGCCCTGGTGGCGCCGGGTCAACGCATGATTGCCGGCGAAACCGTGATCGCCGATTTGATGTCGGACGAAGGGCGACGATCCGGAGAACGGCGATAGCCGCCGCGCGATGCCCGAGTAAAACCCGAGTATGATGCACGACTGTGAGTCAACGATGGCGCGCCCTGATCCTGATTTTCGGATGCAACGAGTTTCAGACTCGGGCCGCGAGGTGAGGGGACCATGTCGGACTTGAAAATTCGCCGCCGCACGCGATTCCCGGTCAACCGTGTGGTACCGAACGCGATCACCTTGCTGGCGCTGTGTGCCGGCTTGACCGGTGTGCGCATGGCCTTGCTGGGGCGCTGGGAGATTGCGGTCGGAGCCATCGTCTTTGCCATGATCATGGACGGCCTGGACGGTCCCATTGCGCGCAAAATGAAAGCCACGAGCGAATTCGGCGCGCAACTCGATTCACTGTCCGACGTGATCAATTTCGGAGTCGCGCCGGCTCTGGTGGTCTATCTGTGGTCGCTGCTCGACAGCGGCGGCGTCGGTTGGGCGACGCCACTGGTCTTTACCATGTGCTGTGCCCTGCGTTTGGCGCGCTTCAATGTCGGGCTTACGGATGACAATCCGCCGCCTTGGGCGAAGCGGTTTTTTACCGGCGTGCCAGCGCCGGCGGGTGCGGGAATAGCATTGCTGCCGATGGCCCTGGCCTTCGTCTTTGGCGACAGCTTCTTCAGGTTGCCGCTGCTCAATGGCTTCGTGCTCTTGGCAGTCGCGGCGCTCATGGTTAGCCGCTTGCCGAGCTTTTCATCCAAGAGCATCCGCGTCCCGCGTCACCACGTCGGATTCGTGTTGCTCGGCGTCGGAGCCTTTGCGGCCTTTCTAGTCAGTACGCCGTGGATCACGCTGTCGGTTGCCGGCGTGGTCTACGTCGTCTCTCTGCCGATCGCATTCTTGTCGTACCGGCGCGTCCTGCGCCTCAGCCGGTTTGAGACACCGCCGAGCGATGATGGGAGCCCGCAGCCTTAGCGCCGAGGGGGCCGTCCGCGCAGTCCTTAGCCAGCAAACTCACGCCGCAACGAGCGGCCGCTTGTTGCGGTGACGCCGCGGTTTGCCGCTGGAGGCGCTATTCGGGCGCTGGCGCGCCTTGGAAAAGGAGTTGGTCTTTTCGTTGCCGCCGCGTCGCTGCGGTGCGCCTCGCCTGCTGGGCTTGCTCTTCGTGCGCCCGGCGTTGGCGATGTCAGGCGCATGAAAGGGATGATCTGCGACCACTTCGATCGATTGCTGGGTTAGCTTTTCGATGTCGAAAAGAAAATTGCGCTCGTCCCGGTCGCAAAACGAGATGGCATGGCCGGCCGCGCCGGCGCGCGCCGTGCGGCCGATGCGGTGCACGTAGGTTTCGGGATCCTGCGGCAAGTCGAAGTTGATGACATGGGTGACGCCGTCGACATCGATACCGCGCGCGGCAATGTCGGTTGCGACCAGCACCCGCAGTTGGCCGTTCTTGAAGCAATTCAGCGCCCTTTGACGGGCATTTTGGCTTTTGTTTCCATGAATCGCGTCGGCGCGCACCTTGCTGTGTTCTAGGTGTCGGGCGACGCGGTCGGCGCCGTGTTTCGTGCGCGTGAAGACAAGCGCGCGGGAAATACTGCCATTTTCAAGAAGCGTGCTCAGGAGTTGTCGTTTCTGGGCTTTTTCGACGAACAGGACGCGCTGCTCGATGCGGTCGGCCATGATTGATTGGGCCGCCACTTCAACGCGCAGGGGATTTGACAATAGATCGTCGGCCAGCTTGGCGACAGCGTTCGGCATCGTAGCCGAAAAGAGCACTGTCTGGCGCTTCGTCCCGACCAAGCCGGCGATTTTGCGCACATCGCCTATGAAGCCCATGTCAAGCATGCGGTCGGCTTCGTCGAGGACAAAAATATCGACGCCGTCGAGGCGCAGCTTGTTCTGGTTCAAAAGATCGAGCAGACGTCCGGGCGTGGCGATGACGATATCGACGCCGCGGCTGAGGGCTCTGATCTGCTGTCCGATCGGTGCGCCGCCGAACACCGTCGTCGCGGTCACGGACGAAAACCTGCCGTAGGTGCGCACGCTCTCGCCGATCTGGACGGCCAGTTCGCGTGTCGGCGCCAGGACCAGGGCGCGTGGGCGCCTCGATACCGGCCGGCCCTTGGACGTGGCCACCAGGGTCTGCAGCATTGGCAGAACAAAGGCCGCGGTCTTTCCGGTGCCGGTCTGGGCGACGCCCAGAAGGTCGCGGCGAGCCAGGAGATGTGGAATTGACTGGGCTTGGATTGGTGTCGGCGTCGAATAGCTCTCGGCGGACAAGGCCCGCCGCAAGGGCTCGATCAGGTCGAGCCCGGAAAAATCATTCATACAAATTACTCAACAAAATGTTCTAAGGCACCGCAAAAGCGGCGAAAATAAGGAACGGGGGCGCGGACGCTCCCCGGTCCTCAATATGAATTCAGTCGCGAAGCTGTATATTTTCAGCAGCCTCTTTGCCGTTGCGTCCGGCGACCAGCTCGTAGCTGACTTTTTGGCCGTCATTCAGTGAGTCGAGGCCGGAGCGTTCCAGCGCGGAGATATGAACGAAAGCGTCCTTGCCGCCGTCCTCGGGCTCAATGAAGCCGTATCCTTTTGTCGCGTTGAACCATTTCACGGTGCCGTTAGCCATAGTTTTCTACCCTTGAATACAAAGTCTACACGGGTCGGCAACATACCGGACTCGCGGTTTCAACGTTCACAATGTCAGGCAAGTAGCTTTGCAGATCGGCGCCTTCGCGGAGTTCGATCAGGGCTCAGACGAGACCACCGTGCACGTGTTAACGCCAAATTATTTAGACCTTTTCGCAGCAAAGTCAAGGACATTTGGCGGTCTTGTCGCCGCCATTATGGCTGATTTCTGTGCTGTCTGAACTCTTTACTCGGCACCTGCCGATGGATCGAGCGCGACGGATGCGGTGCTCTTTGGCGGTGCCGGACTCTGGACCGCTCGCGGGTCCCTGGCGGCCTGTCGCCGTTGTCGCCGGCGTGCCCAAGAAGCTTTGACCTTGGCGCGCTGCATCAGGGCCGTCGGCGTAACCACCAGCGTGAGGACCGTTGCGAAGCTGAGCCCGAAGGCAATGGCGGTGGAGAGTTGACGCCACCATTGTGTCGAGGGCGCGCCGATCTGCAACGTGCGCTCAAAAAAGTCGATGTTCACGGCAAGGACCATGGGCAGCAGACCGAGAATCGTGGTGACGGTGGTCAAGAGCACCGGGCGCAAGCGTTGAGCACCGGTCCGCAGGATGGCTTCCGTTACCGAGTCCGTTGTCCCGACAATGCGATCGAAGGTGTCGATCAGGACGATGTTGTT
>JAJFGM010000354.1 GCA_021776145.1 Kiloniellaceae bacterium
TTCGTCGAGGTCGTCTTCGACCAACAGCGCGGTGATCGCTGTTTCTTGCAATTTCTTCACCCCAGGGGTCAGTCGCGGTTCAAACACACGCAACTGCTCGAATGAGGAGGATATTGACAAGAAGTAGTTAATATATACTCAAACATGACTGTTCGGCGCCATTGAAGGGAACTGGGCCTGTGCAAGGAAGGACGGAATGAAGCAATGCGTGGGCAAATCTCAAAGCAGAGATTCGCACCTGGGCGGTCGCAATTGGTCGAGCGCATGATCGCCGGCAACAAACCGTCGCACCCAATCAGCCAGGCAGGCCTCACTTCTTCCATTGGAACAAGAGCATGCCGCCGATCACCAAAATCGCCCCCGCAATCCTGATCGGCGAGATCGGCTGGACCTTGTAAACCAGGAACCCATAGTGATCGATTACCAGGGAGGCCGCCATGGTGCCCACAATCGTGGTCGAGACGAAGACCGCCGCGCCCAGCTTCGGCGCCAGCACCAGGGATGACAGCACAAAAAACGCGCCCAGGATGCCACCGCTCCAGGCCCAAAGCGGTGCCGTCGCAAGCTTGGCGACCTGCGGCAGCGGCAGACGAAAGAGTAGGATCACGACGAGCAAGACCAGACTGGCCACCGCTGTGTTGGTCAGGGCGGCAAAAAGTGGGTGGCCATGAAATTGCGCGATGGTGGCATTTATACCGGCTTGTACGGGATAGCCGGCGCCAACCAGCAAGGCGATGAGAACGAAAAACAGCATTTCGAGCGGCATGGGATCTCCGTATCAGATTTTGGTGCTGTCTAAGAGCAGTCAGCCAGAAACGTCCGGACGGCGACTCCCGCTGGCCGAAAGCGTTAACACACCCGACTATCGAAGGCGACAGGGGACTGATGCCGACAGGATCTTGATGACTTCAGTCGTCTAACCCTGAGGCCAAACCTCGCATCAACACCTCCACGACCGAGCAGCCATCGGCCAGAACGAACAACGGCTTCAACTCGCCGACCTAATGCGCGCAGGCCTTTGTCAGGTATTTCGAACAGGTATCCAGCGTGTACCGCCAGGTTTGGCCCGACCGCGAGCCGGCGCCGTCCTGGGCGGGAACCGTCTTTTCGCTGATCGAAAGCGCACGGCACCGCGCCCGCCTGGCAGCTGGTGATGCGACACCGCCCTGATCAGCGCGGACGGATCGGCCTGTTGCCGCTCTTGCGAAAGAACGCAGCTTGCTTGCCGCGGTTGTTTTATCGCGCAAAGACCAATATTGAAATGTCAACAGGCCGGAGCCCGAATGTCGAAGCGGGCCATTCCACGGATCCCGGTCACCGGAGAATTTCATGACGGAACTTAAAGGCATCTGCACCCCAGTCTGCACGGTCTTTACGGAAGACGGGCGGAAGATCGATAGCAGCGCATTCCAGCGTCAACTCGATCGTTTGCTCGAGGCCGGAGTGCATATCATCGCGCCCGGAGGCGGTACCGGGGAATTCTCCTTCCTGACTGCCGCCGAGCGCAAGCATGTGCTGGAAGTGGCGGCACGGCACATCAACGGCAGGGCAAAGTTGATTGCCCATACCTCGGCCGTCATGACCGAGGAAGCGATCGAATTCGCCAAACATGCCGAGGGCCTGGGGGCCGACGCTCTCTTGGTTCTGCCGCCCTACTTCGAAGGACCCAGCCTCGATGGCGTCTTCGAACACTACGCGCGCGTCTCCAAGGCCGTCACAACACCGGTCATGGCCTACAACATTCCGGTCCATACCGGTATCGATCTCGACCCGGAATTCTATGCGCGCCTGAAGCAATTGCCGGGCATCCAATACCTGAAGGACAGCACCGGGGATTTCGTGCGCCTGCAAGACCTGGTCGCCAGCGGAGTGAAGGTTTTTGTTGGCGGTGAGCCCATCATGTTCCACGGCCTGATCGCCGGGGCGTCCGGATGCTTCTGGGGAACGTCCAACGCCATCCCGACGGCCGCCGTCCGCCTGTTTGACCTCGCGACGGCCGGAGATTTCGCCCAAGCCGACGACCTATGGCGCCGTCTTTACAGGCTCAACAAGTTCGTTTGGGACCATCCCTTCAATCCCAGCGTCAAGGCGGCCTGCAACCTGTTGGGCGGCGATGTGGGAGTCTGCCGCAGGCCGGCACAACCGCTGACATCGGCGGAGCATGCCGAGCTCGAGGGAATTGTCGCGAGTCTCGAACTCTGACCCTCGCGGCTGAAGGAAGTACCGACGTCACGCCAAGAGAAGTCGAATGCACGGTCACACCGTTATAGTCGGCGCCGGTATCGTAGGCCTTTGCATTGCCTACAACCTTCGCAAAAAGGGCCACAAGGTGACGATCGTCGCCCGCGACCCCTTGGACGCAAGCGTATCCTGCATCAATGCGGGCGCCATCGCGGCGGCCGAGATCATCCCCCTCACCGGACCGTCTGTTTTGTTTCGCGCACCGGCCTGGCTTCTGGACCCGCTGGGCCCTCTCCACGTTCGCTGGCGCCATCTCCCAAACATGCTGCCTTGGATGGTCAGTTTTGTCGCATCCGGCACCGCCAGGCGGCGGGAGGCCGCCGTCAAGGCCTTGGCCACGCTGGTGCAGCCGGTGTTCGAGGATCACCGGGCGATGTTGCGGGAAACCGGCCTCTCCCGTTTGTTGTCGGAGAAGGGCAGCCTCTTTCTCTATCGCAGCGAGAAATCCCGAGCGCGGGACCAGGCCGCCTGGGACCTGCGACGCGCCCATGGCATTTCCTTCGAAGCGGTCGATCGCGGCGAAATCGCGGCCCGCGAACCGGCGCTTGGGAGAGAAGCGGACTGCGGCTATTTCCTGCCGGACTGGGCCCACTACCTGGATCCGCAAGAACTCATTTTGGGGCTCGCAGCATTCTTGCGGAGCATGGACTGCGAGATACGCTTTGGCGAGGTGTCGGACGTAGAGGTCGTCGGCGGCAAGCCTCGCCGTCTGCGCCTGAACAACGGACAAGATATGGAGTTCGATGATCTGGTCGTGGCGGCCGGCGCCTGGTCCGCCAAGCTGTCGGCCCGCCTCGGAGATCGTTTCCCGTTGGAGTCCCAGCGCGGCTACAACTCAACGCTTCCGAACCCTAGCATCGATCTGGAAACCTATTTGACTTTCGCCGAGGATCATTTTGTCCTGACCCCAATGTCGAAAGGCCTTCGCATCGGCGGCGCCGTGGAATTCGGCGGACTCGACAGCGCCCCCAATTTCGAACGGTCCCGCGCCCTGCTGCGGCTGGCGAAACGCTACCTGCCGGACATCAATATCGAAGGCGGGACTGACCGCGAAGGGCATCGTCCGGCTACACCCGACGACGTTCCGGTGATCTCCAGATCATCCAACTTCGACAATGTCATCTACGCCTTCGGCCACGGCCATTTGGGCTTAACTCTTGGCCCAACGACCGGGCGTTTGGTCGAAGCGTTGATCACCCGCACACCATCCATCGATCTGACACCCTACCGCATCGATAGATTTTGCTGACGGCGATCGGGCCACCACCCAGGCTGGCGATGCACGCAACGGCATCGGGGATTTGCACAATCTCGATCAGCTTCCCTTGAAATCCGGTTTGCGCTTTTCGACAAAGGCGCGCACGCCCTCGGCGGCGTCGTCGGACTTCAGCATGGCGCGATAGATCGGCAGGTCGTCGGTGCGCATCTTGGCGAAGGCCTGCTCCAGCGGCACGCATTCGATAGCGCGCAGGACTTCCTTGACCGTCTGCAGCGCCAAGGGCGCCGCTTCTGAAAGCTGCTCCGCCCATTCGCGCGCCGCCACCATCAGTTCGTCCATCGGCACGACCTTGTTGACCAGGCCATAGTGCGCCGCCTCGGCGGCCGGCATGCGGCGGCCGAGCAGGAGCATTTCCATGGCAATCTTCGGCGGGATGAAACGTGGCAGTCGCTGCAGGGCTCCGGCATCGGGGACGATTCCAAGAGGCATTTCCGGCAGCGCGAACTCGACATGCTCAGCCGCGACTATAAGATCGCAGGCCATCGCCAGTTCAAAACCGCCGCCGATGGCGAGGCCGTTGAGCGCCGCGATCACCGGTTTGTTCAGGTTCCAGTTCTCGGTCAGACCGGCGAAACCACCGTCGCCGTACTCACCGTC
>JAJFGM010000355.1 GCA_021776145.1 Kiloniellaceae bacterium
GGTCAACAGGTATTCCTCCCGCGTCGGCCGCTCGCTGTATTTTCTGCGTTCAAGCACGCCTGCCTCTGTCAGAGACCGCAGTCGCCTGCTGAGAATAGGGTCGTGCGGCTGAGCGGAACAGGAAAGTGTCGTAAGGGGCATTATTTCCTTTCAAAAGTCCCATTCGGAATTAGGTTGGCGTAGCGGTCTGAGGCCGCCGTTTGCGACGGCGTCAGGCACGGAGAAGTCGTAGCGGCCGAGGAAATTGATGTGACGCCAAGATATCGGCGAGAGCCGAGCGATATCGGCGGGCAGCGGCGGCGTCCCGGCCTCGCTGAGTTGGCGCACGGTTTCCTGCATGTAGACAGCGTTCCAGTGGACGATGGAGTTGAGGGCCAGACCGAGGACCCCAAGCTGCTCCTCTTGGCCCTGACGCAGAGGGCTTCTGATTTCGCCCCGATCGCCGTGATGGACGCGCCGACCGAGCTTGTGGCGCAATTCCTGCCGGTTGAGCTGAAACAATATTCGTCGCCGGAACGGCCGGTCATCGATGTATCGCAGGATATGCAGCGTCTTGATGATGCGGCCGAGTTCAGACAGGGCCTTGGCCAGCGTTGTTGGGCGGTCTTTGACCTGCAGCATTCGCATGACGCCTGCGGCCTTGAGGTGGCCGAGCTTGAGCGATCCGGCCAAGCGGATAAGGTCGGACCAGTTTTCCCGGATCAGATTGATTTTAACCCTGCCCCAGGCGGTCTGATCGAACGGCCCATAGCTCGCCTGGCGGTCGATACGCCAGAGTTTGGCGTCGCCGATGTCCGCCAGACGGGGGCTGAACCGGTAGCCCAAGAGCCAGAACAGACCGAAAATGGCGTCGGAATAGGCGGCGGTGTCGGTCATGATCTCCAGAGGATCGAGCTCGGTTTCCTGCTCCAGCAGGAGAGCCAGGACGACCAGGCTGTCGCGCAACGTGCCGGGGATGACCGCTCCGGTCAGACCGCTGAACTGATTGGAAATCATGTTGTACCAAGTGACGCCGCGCTCCTGGCCGTAATATTTGGGGTTGGGCCCGGCGTGTATGGCGCTCGACGGAGCGACAAAACGCATGCCGTCGGCGCTGGCCACCTCGCCTGCGCCCCAATGTTGGACGATATCCAGACGACTGTGAGCGGAAACGATCGCGGCGTTGGCCGCGGCGATGGTCTCGGGCCGAATGAAATTCTGACCGACCCAAGAAAGACGGTCGCGACGCAGAGCCGCAAATTCCGGGCGCACGATCGGCTCAAGACCGATGTTGCAGGCGCCGCCGACCAGGGTCGCGCACAGGCTTATCTCGAAGTGCTCGACGGTGGCCTGACGCTCGCTCAGATGCGTAAAGGACTTGGCAAATCCGGTTCGCGCCATGACTTCAAGAAAGATGTCGGGCATTCCGGCCTTCGGCATGCGCGTTTGGACGGCGGCGCGAAGTGCTCGAAGGCTCTCGGGTTCATCAAGCTTGTCGAGGGGCGTGACCACAATCCCCATCTTGTCGGCGACCGTCTCAAAACGCAGGTCCGGATTGTCGCCGGCGCGCGCAACGACATGTCGATATGCCTCGTCGAGAAGGCGGGAGAGACCGTCAATCTCAATGTCGGCTTCCAGAGATCGGCCCAGGGCGCGTGCTACCATCAACCTGGAATTGTGCCAGGACTCGCCCTCGAGCATCCCGCGCCGGGGATCCCCGTATCGGATGCCGGGCTTGGCGAACACATCGCGACGCTTGATCGCCAGACGCCACGCATCGATGATCGCGAAGACATAGGCCTTCGGGTCGCGCATCCTGCCATCGTCATCCAGGACATGTTGCCTCCACGCCTTCGAGACCGCAGCGATCGGTGCGCCGCGCATCTTGACGAGAGAGGACCAGTCGTCCACGCCCTTGAGGTAGCTGATCGCGGCCTTGACGTTTTTGCCACCTGGGGCAGCGTCGGTCTCGATGCGGGTAGCGATTTCAAAGAACAATCGCCGGGCGCTCCGCCATTTTGTTCGCAGTTGATCATAGGGCTTGGTCTCCGCGGGCTTGGCGATCGCCTCCACCTTGGACATGGCGGCCTCGATGTCGGGACGGGGCAACCGCTCGAAGAGCACATCTCGCCATTCATTGAGGGGCAGGGCGTCGTCGGTCAAAACCAACAGACCCATTGCGTGGAGCAGCATCGCGGCGCCATCGAGATCGCGCAGACTGCGCAGGCGGGCCTGTTTGTCGGCGGCTTCAGCCCCTTTCACCAAGTCGGCGAGCAGAGCCTCGGCCAGCTCGGCGGCGTCGTCCTGGGCCGCCGCTTCGAGCGTATGGAAGAGCGCGGCTACGGTCGCGGTTCGACGAGGCTCCTGAAGGGCGGCGATGGCCGAGGGCTTGCCGACGCGCGCTACCCGCGCGAGCCGCTCAAGGGTTGTGGCGGGAACGCCCCGCGGTGGCGCCGGCCGCAGATTGAACGCCCGGACCGCATCGAGCCGATCAAGGTGTCGGAAGAGTTCGGTCGGCATGCGCTTGGAGGGAACGGTCCGGAGCGCGTCCAGGGCGGCGAACGTGGATGTGTCGCCATCGTCAAACAGCGCGGCGATGCGCACGCGCTGGTCATCGCTCAAGCTGGCGACCAGATGGCGCCAAAGCCTGGTCCGCGCACGATCGCGGATCCTGCCAACCAGGCGCTCGACGACCGTGACGCCCGGCAGCAGCACCTTGTTGGCGATCAGCCAGGCCGCAGCTCGATCAATCAGGGGGCCGGGCCGATCGTCGCCGCTCCAGCAAAGGGCGTAGAGCCATCGGGTCAGCCGGAAACGTGCCACCGCGTTGTCGCCAAAGTCCGTGAAGCCGCAGTGCGTCCGGATGAGCGCGAGGTGCCGGATGCGTCGGCTTCCCGCAAAATAGGCGTCCACGTCCGTGCCGGGTTCAAGAGCGAGTTGTTCGATCACGGCCGCCAGGACCGACGCTGGGATCTCGGCGGGCGAGACTGGAAATGCGCCCAGAAACCGGGCGCTCGTCAGCATCACGGCAAAGCCGAGCCGATTGTGGTCGCCGCGCAGAGTTCCAATGAGGTCGCGATCAGTTTGGTCCAGATGGAAATATCGCGCGAGTTGATCGGCCGACGGTTCGCCATCAAAGCGGGCAAAGCCCTGACGCTGGGCGTCAGTGAGGTGACGGGTGGGCATACCGTGCGAAACTTTCAACTTTTGCGAAGGGGACGGCCCATGCCGATAAACAAGGCGAATTTCTTCGCAAAACATATGTGCGAAACAAAATTGTTTTGCAGTAACTTTCGCACAATATCTGGAGCAGTCGCATGAAGCTCGGCTACGCGCGCGTTTCCACCGAGGATCAGAACTTGGAAATCCAGCGCGGTCGGCTCTCGGAGGCGGGCTGTGAAATGATGTTCGAAGAGAAAATATCGGGGGCCGCTCGTGGCCGGCCCGAGCTTGAAAAGCTGATGGGTCACCTGCGCAAAGACGATGTTCTCGTCGTCGCCCGCCTCGATCGTTTGGCGCGATCCACCATCGAACTCCTGCACATCGCGGAACGCATCAAGGAAAAGCAGGCAGGATTACAATCGCTTGATGAACCTTGGGCCGATACCACGTCCCCGTCTGGCGTGATGATCATGACCGTATTCGCTGGGATCGCCCAGTTCGAGCGGACTCTCATATTGAGCCGAACCGAGGAGGGGCGAAAGGCGGCGATGGCGCGCGGTGTGAGCTTCGGACGCCCAAAGAAAATGCGCCCAGATCAGGCGGAGCTCGCTCGCCAACTCGTTCTCGAGGGTAAGTCCATTAGCGCCGTCGCAAGGACCTTCAACGTTC
>JAJFGM010000356.1 GCA_021776145.1 Kiloniellaceae bacterium
TGTCGATCAGAACCTGGAGTGTTTTTAGTTCCTGCTGCACGAGCGGGCTCCCTTGCCTGTTGCCGGTAAAATCTGGGTCAATCTTACGGCCAAGATTTATAGCCAATCTTTACAAAAATTGGTTTAGACGCTTCACCTTAGCGCGATTTACTGCGTCGTAGAGCGTTTGACCACTTGGAAATGCCTGTGGCGCCAAACACAAAGCCAGGGAATTCTCGACGAGCGGCGCGTTCTTGAAGAGCGCGGTCACGAAGTCAGGCCGTCGAGGCCTCCGCCTCCAGATCTTCGATGTTGTCGGCGTCGATCAAACGCAGCGCCAGTTGGTAACTGAAGCCGCGGCGACCCAGCGCGGCCAAGTCGGCATTGCGCCGCTCGGCACGCTGTGCCGGTGGCCGGTAGGGTCCAAGGCGCCGCTTTCGTGCATAGGTCAGGGCTGCCGCTAACTCGGGATCGCCGGCTTCTTGCCGCAGTGCCGCCAGCGCCGCGTCGATGTACTCGCGATCCACGCCTTTGGCGGCAAGATCGGCGCGGATCGCCCGGGTCGAGCTGCCGCGCCGTTGCAGGCTGCCGGCGCGGGCCGCAGCGTAGGCCCGATCGTCGATAAAGCCGAGTTCCTCCATCTCGCCGATCAGGGTTTCGACGCTCTCGGCGCCCTGGTCGCGGTCGGTTCCATGCGCCCGTGCCGAGCGTTCCACCCGGATCATCAGCATTCGGCGTAGCCGTGCGCTCGGCGGTGCGTAGCGCTCGATATAGTGCAGGGCGGCGTTGCGCAAATATCTCGCGGTCGCCTTGCGTGGCCCCTGGCGGCGTTTGGCGCGTTTTCGCGCCCCGGTTTCGTCACGCGCCCCGGTTTCGTCGCGTGGTGAGGGGACATCCTGGGTTTCACGGTCGGGCATGACGCCGCCATCTTGTCACGCGTGCCCCATCGCCGCCAGTCATGGCCCCGCCAGTCCGTGACCGGTTCCCTTGACGACTTGCGCGACACGGGTGGCATGGCTATGTGAAGCGCATGGATCTGCTCTCTCTTCCCAGTCAGGCGCCGCGCGTGCGGCAGATGGGCGCCGTCAACTGGCGGGGCCTGTGGACGCTCTATACCAAAGAAGTTCGTCGCTTCCTCAACGTCTTCACCCAAACGCTTCTGGCGCCGATGGTGACGACGCTGCTGTTTCTCGCGGTGTTTTCCCTGGCGCTCGGTGGCGCCGGGCGGCAGGTCGGTGGCGTCGACTTCATCAACTTTCTGGCTCCCGGCCTGATCATGATGGCGATGGCACAAAACTCCTTTGCCAATACCTCATCCTCGATCGTCATTGCCAAGGTACAGGGAAATATCGTCGATCTGCTCATGCCGCCGCTGTCGGCCGCCGAATTGGCGCTCGGCATCGCGTTGGGCGGTGTCACCCGTGGCCTCTTGGTCGGCGCCACCGTCATTGTGGGTATGTCGCTATTCGTTCCGCTGGGGCTGCATTCGCCCCTGCATATCGTCTATCACGCGGTCATGGCCTCTTCGATGCTGGCACTGCTCGGCCTGATCGGCGGCATCTGGGCCGAAAAGTACGACCACATCGCCGCCATCACCAACTTCGTGATTACGCCCTTCTCGTTCCTCTCCGGCACCTTCTATTCCATCACCCGCCTGCCCGAAACCTGGCAGATCGTCGCCCATTTCAATCCCTTTTTCTATATGATCGACGGCTTCCGCTATGGTTTCATCGGGCATGCCGATGGATCGCTGGTGGCTGGGTTTGTTGCGATGTTGGTCGTCAATCTTGGGCTTGGAGCCGTGGCGCACTGGATGTTGTCGACCGGTTATCGGTTGAAGGCCTAACAGCCGCTTCGGGGAGGGGCTATGCCGGAAGTCGTGCCGCCAATTCCTGGTCCCTTACCGCGGTTTTTCGGTCGTTTTAACGGGCGTGGCCTGTGGACCCTGTGCTGCCGCGATGTGTTGCGCTTTCTGCGCTACTATATCGAATCGCTCGGTGGCCCTTGTGTCTCGAGCCTGCTGTTCCTGGCGGTCTTTGCCCTGGCCTGGGGCACCGGCGGCGAAATGGTCCCGGGTGTCTCCATGGCCGCCTACATTGCCCCCGGCATCGTCGTCTTCAGCCTCAGCCAGGCCGCTTTCCAAGCCGCCGCCGTCGCGCTGATCTACGATAAGCAGGAAGGGATGATCCTGGATCTTCTGGCGGCGCCGCTGTCGCCGGTCGAGCTGATGCTCGGTTATACTCTCTCGGCCGCTTTCAATGCCTCTCTGGTGGCCTTGGCCGTGTTTGCGATGATGCTGATTTTCGTCGATTTTCCCGTCGTGGCGCCGGGGGTGGCCCTGCTCTATGTTGGCCTCACCGCCCTGCTCTTTGCCGAACTTGGCATGCTGGTTGGGTTATGGGCCGACCGCTGGGATCATTTCAGCGCCGCCGAGAGTTTCCTTATCCTGCCGCTGGGGCTGCTGTCGGGGAGTTTTTTCACCCTCGCCAGTTTGCCCGGGCCCATGCAAAGCGCCATCGAGTTCAACCCTGTCTATCACGCCATGAACGGTTTTCGCTACGGTCTGACCGGCTACGCCCAGGGCTCGCTGCTTTGGGGCGGCGTAATGATGTTTCTGCTCTTCCTGGTCATTGGGCTAGGCGTCTGGCGTCTGCTCGCGACCGGTTACAAGATCAAAACGTGAGTCTCGGCGGTCGCGGTGAAGAGTCGCTCGATCGGCCGTGCGAAAAGCTTTGTTAACCTTCATCATGCGACAAGTCGAAATGCCTATTCTCCTTGCGTGCCTTGTGAAATGCGGACGTCGGCCGGTTTTCGGCATACTCGCGCTTTTCCTCTTTCTCGTGGCCGTGCCGCAGGTCCCCGGGGCCACGGAATTGCGCTACGGCCAAGGGCTTCTTTGGCAGCTAGAGCGTGGCGACGCGGCGCCGAGTTATCTCTTCGGCACCGTGCACATCTCCGATCCACGCGTCCTTGACCTTCCCGCTGAAGTACGCGGCGCGTTCGACGGGGCTGCGCGCGCGGTATTCGAGATCGTG
Source organism: Kiloniellaceae bacterium (assembly GCA_021776145.1). Classification (GTDB taxonomy): domain Bacteria; phylum Pseudomonadota; class Alphaproteobacteria; order Kiloniellales; family Kiloniellaceae; genus JAJFGM01. The sequence continues at coordinate 3,015 of JAJFGM010000356.1, forward strand.
CTCACTCCGGAGGCTCAGACTGGCATTGGCCAGGCCATGATCCTGCAGGACGGGCGCAGCCTCGACGGCATCCTCGGCCCCGAGCTCTTTGCGACTCTCGTCGCCGCGGCGGCACCCTATGGTCTGCCGCAGCCGGCACTGCGGCTCTTCAAACCCTGGTCCCTGATCGCCATTTTCAGCTATCCGCCGCGCGAGTTCGCGCGCATCGTCGGTGGCGCGGCACCGCTTGACGAATGGCTGCAGTCCGAGGCGGAGCTTCAAGGCACGCCGGTTTTTGGCCTGGAAACGCCGGAGCAGCAGATCGCCCTGTTCGAGGGCATACCGGAAGACCAACAAATCGAGATGGTCCGCAGTCTGGTCAGGGATGCACCCCAGGCCGATCAGCGCTTCAGCGAGACCGTGCGGCTCTACCTGGCGCGCGACCTAAGTGGCATTCGAACGCTGTTGGTCGACGACGCAATCGGCGAGGATGCCGAAGTGGCGGCCGATTTCGAGAGGCGCTTCATCGTCGAGCGCAATCGCAGGATGGCGGAGGGCCTTTCCGAGCATCTTGATGCCGGCGGGGCCTTCGTCGCGGTCGGCGCCCTGCATCTGCCGGGTGAAGAAGGCATCCTCAGGCTGCTTGAGGCCCAGGGGTACAAGGTCAGCCTGCTATATTAGCTATTTGCTTGCCGATTCGACTTTTGCTGCCCACCAAGGGCATAATTCTCACTCCGCCGTAAACAGTCCGTGACTCTGGCTGGCACCATGGTCGAGCCAGATCGGCGTTGCGGCTGCATGAAACTGTGGGGCGCGAGTCGATGGGGCAAGCCTGGGGGAAGTTCGGTCGATTTGGCCGGGTCTCGGCGCGCGCCTTGGCATATGGCCTCGGCTTTTCAGCCCTCGTGCTTGGCGGCCCGGTTGCAATCGCTCTCCTGTTTATCGGCACCGCGCAGGCCGCGCATGCCTTTCCGAGCGAAGCGGACGTCAAGACCCATCTGCGCGACAACCTGCCCCAACTCGGGGCCTTGATGCAGGACTACAACCTGCGCCGTCAGATCTTCGACGTCGGCGGCTGGGTCGCCGACCGGGCCAAGGTCGGCATCCGCTCCTGGCGGCTCGACAGCCTGGAACTGGATCACGTATTTGTCGAGGTCGCCTACCGGGCGACCTACAATGGCGAACAGCGCGCCACCGGGACCGTTCTTTTGGAACTGACCTGGCACGGCACGGAAATCGCAATCGTCAATCACTGGAACATTGGGGCCGCCAAGCAAAAAACCGCGCCGGCCGCGGTGGCGTATAGCGGTCCTGCGCGCACGCTGGACGAAGCCACGGCCTATTTCGAAGACAACCTGAAACGTTTCGCAAAGGACCTCGAGGCCTATAACCGCAAGGTCCGTATCGAAACCCAGATGAATGCCCAGTGGAACGTCAAGGTTACTAAATGGAAGATCGACGAAGTCGTCGACGACCGCGTCTATGTCGACATCAACTTTGAGGTCGGCGCCGGCAGTTGGTCGCCGCAACCGGGTTCGGCGCGCTTCGGGCTGCGCTGGGACGGCGACAGGCTGGCCATCGTCTCGCATGGCGAGATGAAAAAGAGGCTGAACGGTCCGATCGTGCTCGAGGCGCGCGACGATCACGGCTGCGTCTACAACTACTATGCGGCCCGCCCCTGCATTGACACCGTGAGCCGTTGGCGCGAGTTCACCGGCCTGCACGACTTGCCGCTCGACGAGGAAAGCGCCGCTATTTTTCAGGCCTACAGGCAGCACGAGAAAGGCACCGGCGACCGTTTGATGGCGCGCGCGCTGGGTCTGCCGGAACCGAGCGGCAGCAGCGTCTTTGGCCTGCAGGCCGAAATTACGGCGCTCGACCTCACGCAATACCAGCGCAACGCCAAGGTGCCTTGCGACCTCAACCCCTATGACCCGCATCCCTGCCTGGAGATTCTTGAAGTTTTTCAAGAGTTCGCCGCGCGTCATGGTCTGCCCGCGGACCGCCGCAGCGCGGCCATGCTCGAGGCCTATGCCGAACAGGATTATCGCCGCGCCGATGTGGTCTATGCCTTGGCCAAGGGTCTGCCGGTACCGGCCTATGGTTATGTGCCGACCGGCATCGCCGGTGAAGTCGCGGCACGCTGGCGCGAACTCGACAATATGCAGAACGGCCGCAAAATCGCTTGCGGTTACAACCCTCACGGCGCCCGGCCCTGCCCCGAAGTCATTCCGCTGTGGCGCGAGTTCGCCGACCGCTACGGCCTCGACGACGATGCCGCCAACGCCAGCATCTTCGAGGCCTATGCCGAAGGCAACTACCGGCGCGCCGATCAGATGTTCGCGCAAGTCAAGGGCGTCTCGTTGGAACAGCTTCTCGAAGCTTCGGGCGTGCCGACCCAAGGCCTGGTGATCGAGGTCTATCCGGGCGGCCATTCGGCGCCCGCGAGGACGGGGTCCTGAGATGCGCCTGGGTCCATGTCCGAAGATCGTTCCGCTGTCGACCGCCGAACGGCCGGTGGTCGGCAGCCGCGGACGCGGGGCCGTCTGGCTGCTGGCGGCTATCGCATCGGGACTGTTTCATGCCGGCTTGTTTGCGGTTTTGCTGTCGGATGGTTTCTGGCACGCCGACCTGCCGCCGCCGGAGCCGACGATTGTAGTCGAGTTGATCGTTGAGGAGGCCGTTGAGCCGGAATTGCCCGAGCCCGAAGTGCCGGAGTCCGAAGGGGCCGAGCTCGAAGTGGCCGAAGTCGAGCCGCTGGAACCGGAACCGGTCGAACCGGAACCGGCCGAGCCCGAGATTGCCGAAGTCGAGCCGCCAGAGCCGGAACCGGTCGAGGCCGAACCGTTCGAGCCGGAGATTTCCGAAGCCGAGGCGCTCGCGCCGGAACCACCGCTCCTCGACGCGCCACCGCCTCTGCCTCTGCCGCCGCGCAAACCGGTTTTGGCCGAACCCGAGGTCCCGCCGGAAGTCGTGGAGCCGACCGAACTCGCCGAAGCGCCGCCCGAACTCCCGGTCGAAGCGGCAGTCGATCCACCGGTCGAACCGGCGCCTGAAGCGCCTGTCGAGACCATTGCCGAATCCGACTACCTGAACCGGGACGACATCGAGGAGGTCTCGGCCGAAGGCCTGCTGGCCAACATCGCCGCGTTGCAAGACGAGGACGCTCAGGCGCGCCGTAACCCGGAGCTTTGGGAGGTGATCCGCGCCGTGCGCGCGCAGATCGCGCGCTGTTGGGCGGTCGAGCCCGACCTGGCCGTGAGTTCCAAGTTCAGCGTCGACATCGATGTCGCTTTCGGCCAGGACGGCAGCGTCACGCGCACGCGCATCCAAGAGGTCGCGCGCATGGTCAACGACGACGACTACAAGCACTTCGTTCTGGACACCCGCCAGTCCTTGATGGCGTGCAGTCCCTTCGATCTGCCGGCCGACAAGTTCGAGATCTGGCGCCAGTTCACCATGCGGTTTCTGCCGAAAGGCCCGGTCTGAGTTGCCGCCAGCTCGCGGTATGGGGTCGACTCGACGCCGTCCCGGCCCTAAATCACTATAGAGAACCCGCCGAACCGCCCCGCCATTTAGAGGTTGGGCCCATTTAACCCGAGGAACGATTTTGCCGATGACAAAGCACGTTGACGTCTACTTCACACCCAACTCGCCCTGGACCTTTCTTGCCTGGGAGCGGCTGCACGAGATGGCCGAGCGGCAGGGTGCCGAGCTGGCCTATCATCCCATCGACTTCGGCGTCGTCTTTCCCGCCACCGGCGGTTTGCCGCTGCCCAAGCGTTCGCCGGAACGACAGGCCTATCGCATGATGGAGCTAAAGCGCTGGAAAGCCTTTCTCGGATTTGCGGCTTTCAAAATCGAACCGAGATTTTTTCCGGTCGATGCCGACCCCGCCTTGCGCCTTCTGATCGCCGCGCGTGCAGCGGGCGCCGATGTCGGGGCGCTCAGCGGCGCCATCATGGCCGCCGTCTGGTGCGAGGACCGCGATATCAGCGATCCCGCCACCCTCGAGGCCATCGCGACCAACCTAGGCCTCGACGCCGCCGGCCTCGACGCGGCGGCGAACAGTGCTGCTATCGGTGCCCGACTGCGGGCCGAATCCGAGGCCGCTGTCGCGCGCGGCGTCTTCGGCGCTCCGACCTTCGTCTTTCGCGACGAGATCTTCTGGGGCCAGGATCGACTCGACTTCCTCGACCGGGCGCTGGCCGCTGACTGACCGGGCCTGATACAGACCAAGCCGACCCTCGGGCCGTGTTGCGGCCGGTAGGCCTGTATCAAGGTCGCTGACGCGACGGCTGTTTTGCATGGCTAGCCTGCAATGAGCGCAGCCATCCCATTTGCATACTCTTTGCACCCCATTATGTTGACAGCCCTGGGGAATGGCTGTCTAGTCACGCCCTTTCGCCGCCGAAATCGGTGGTTTTCGCAACTCAAAGGAGCTGATCGTGAGCGACGCCTTGATGCCGACATACGCACGCGCCGAACTGGAGTTCGAGCGCGGAGAGGGACCCTACCTCTTTGCCGGCGACGGGCGACGATTTCTCGACTTCGCGGCCGGCATCGCGGTCAATTCCCTGGGTCATTCGCATCCGCATCTGGTCGCGGCGCTGACCGCCCAGGCCGGCAAGCTGTGGCACGTCTCGAACCTCTATCAGATTCCGCAATCGGCGCGTCTGGCCGAACGTCTGGTGGCCGCGAGCTTCGCCGACCGCGTGTTCTTCTGCAATTCCGGCGCCGAGGC
>JAJFGM010000357.1 GCA_021776145.1 Kiloniellaceae bacterium
CTGTCGTCGGTGGAGATGACATAGGCGATGGGCCCGAACTTCTCGCTCAAATAGCGCGCGCCTTCGGAAACGTCGGCTTTCAAGAGCAGGGGCGTCGCCATGCGGGCATCGGCGTAGTCCGGGTGCTTGGGGGATTGCGAGGCCAGAAAGGCATCGCCCTCACCGGCGGCGGCGCGCACGCGGTCGAGCGTTGCCGGGCTTTGCACGGCGCCGAGGATGGCGGCGGCGCGCTGGGGATCGCCGAGCAGTTCGCTTATGGCGCTGGCCAGGCCGGCGCCGACCTCCTCGAAGGTCTTGTGACCCTCGTCGGTCTCGATTCCGCCGCGCGGCACATAGATATTCTGCGGCGCCGTACACATCTGGCCGGAATAGAGGCTCAAGGAGAAGGCGAGGTTCTGGCACATGCCCCTGAAGTTGCCGCAGCCGTCGATGACCACCGAGTTGACCCCGGCTTTTTCGGTGAAAACCTGGGCCTGGCGGGCGTTGGCTTCGACCCAGTCGCCGAAGTCCGATCCGCCGGTGTAGTCGACGATTGCAACATCCGGGTCGAGCACCAGGCCCTTGGTGATCGCCTGGTCGGCCTCGTCGGCGGCGAGCAAGACGCAGTCCGGGTCCTGGCCGGCCTTGGCAAGAACCTCGCGGCAGACCCGCACGGTCAAAGCGAGGGGCAGAATGGCTCCGGGGTGCGGCTTGACGATGACGCTGTTGCCGGTCATCAGGCTGGCAAAAAGACCGGGATAGCTGTTCCAGGTCGGGAAGGTCGAGCAGCCGACGACCAGGGCGACGCCGCGCGGAATGGTGCGAAAGCGTTTTTTCAGGCGGATCGGACCCTGCCGGCCCTGTGGCTTTTCCCACATCACCTGGCCGGGGATGCGCGCCAGTTCCTGATAGGCGTAGGCAACGGCTTCGAGACCGCGGTCCTGGGCATGCGGCCCGCCGGCCTGAAAGGCCATCGCGAAAGCCTGGCCCGATGTATGCATCACGGCGTGGGCAATCTCGAAGCTCAGCTTGTTGAGGCGCGAGAGGATCTCCAGGCAGACGCCGCTGCGCGTCTCCAGATCGGCGCGCGCCCAGGTCCGGCCGGCCGATTTCGCGGCGCCTATCAAATCCGCCGGCGCGGCGCTGGGATAGCTGATGCCGAGCGCGAATCCGTAGGGCGAGATCTCGCCGCCGCAGCGCCTGCCGCTGCCCGGCTGGTCAAGCGCGAAGGGTTGGTTGAGCTGCGCCTCGAAGGCCGCGGTGGCGCGGCTCTTGGCGTCTTCGCCATAGATCTTGCCGCTCGGGATCTCGGGATAGGCCGACCAGTATTCGCGGGCCAAAAGGGCGCTCAGGGCCGCCTCCAGGGTCGCCTGGTGAGATTCGAAAAAACGATCCATCGCAACAGCTTCCCTCTGTAAGATCGGGTGAGTTTGCCCGGCTGCCGTTACCGCCAAAAATGAATTGACCGAACGGTTGGTCAAAGCAAGACTATATTTGACCGGTCGGTCGGTCTTTGCAACAGTAAATTTGCGTCCGCCGATGCCGCTGGAAGTCGGAAGCGGCGCTCCGGGCCCCCGTCAGGAGACTTGCATAGGAACCGCCATGTCATACGAAACCATAGAGGTCGAGGCCGCCGAGGGTTTTGCCGTCGTCACGCTGAATCGCCCCGACAAACTCAATTCCTTCAACGAGACCATGCATGCCGAACTGCGCCGGGCCTTGGACCGGGCGGCCGCCGACAGTGCCGTGCGGGCCCTGCTGCTGACCGGCAGCGGCCGCGGGTTCTGCGCCGGCCAGGATCTCGGCGACCGCAACATGAGCGCCGACGCCGAGATGGATCTCGGGCAAACCATCGACACCCTCTACAATCCGCTGGTACGCCAGATCCGCGCCTTGGAGAAGCCGGTGATCTGTGCCGTCAATGGCGTTGCCGCCGGTGCCGGCGCCAACATTGCGCTGTCCTGCGACATTGTCCTGGCGGCGCGCTCGGCCAAATTCATCCAGGCCTTCTGCAAAATCGGACTGGTGCCCGACAGTGGCGGCACCTACAGCCTGCCGCGGCTGGTCGGCGAGGCGCGGGCCAAGGGCCTGGCCCTGTTGGGCCGGCCGCTCTCCGCCGAGCAGGCGGCCGCCTGGGGTCTGATTTGGGAGGTGCACGACGACGCGGCGCTGATGCCGGCGGCGCGCGAACTGGCGGCGCACCTGGCGACCCAGCCGACCCGCGGCCTGGCGCTGATCAAGCAGGCGCTGCAGGCCTCGTCGCAGAACAGCCTCGATCAGCAACTCGATCTCGAACGCGACCTGCAGCGCATCGCCGGGCGCAGCGAGGATTATCGCGAGGGCGTTGCCGCCTTCCTCGAGAAACGCCAAGCTGATTTCAAGGGACGGTGAAACGTGGCTGAAATGACGAGGCGGCGATGTTGACGGCCCTATCCAAAGAACAGAGCGTCGGCGTCGTCGGCGCCGGCGCCATGGGTGGCGGCATCGCCCAGGTGGCGCTGACCGCCGGCCACCCGGTGGTCCTCATGGACCTCGACCCGGCGGCTTGCGCGCGGGCCGTCGAGGCCATCGGCCAGCGCCTGCAGCGCGGCGTCGACAAGGGGCGCATGACGGCGGCGGCGCGCGACGCCGCCTGGGCGCGCCTGACGACGGAGGCCGGGCTGGAAGAGCTTGCGGAGTGCCGCCTGATCGTCGAGGCGGCGGCCGAGGACCTTGAGGTCAAACGCGCTATCTTCAAGACCCTGGCGGCGGCCTGTCCGGCCGAAACGATTCTCGCCAGCAACACCTCGTCGATTTCCATCAATGCCATCGCCGCCGGTCAGCAGGGGCCCGGCCGCATCGCCGGCATGCACTTCTTCAACCCGGCGCCGGTCATGCAACTGGTCGAGATCGTCTCGGGCCTGGAGACCGACCCGCGTGTCGCGGAGGTTCTCTTCGCCACGGCCGCGGCCTGGGGCAAGGCGCCGGTGGCGGCACAATCGACGCCCGGCTTCATCGTCAACCGCGTGGCGCGGCCCTTCTATGCCGAGGCTCTCAACCTGCTCAACGAGCAGGCCACCGATGCGGCGACCATCGATGCCGTGGTCACCGAGGCCGGCGGTTTTCCGCTCGGTCCGCTGGCGCTGATGGATCTCATCGGCCACGACGTCAACTACGCCGTCACCTGTTCGGTGCATGCCGCTTACTACGGCGATCCGCGCTTCCGGCCCTCGCTGATCCAAAAGGCGCTGATCGATGCCGGCCGCCTGGGCCGCAAGAGCGGCAGGGGTTTCTACGACTACCGTGAAGGCGTCGCCAAGCCGCCGGCGGCCACGGAACCCGGGCGCGCGGCGCCCAGGTCGGTCGTCCTGGCTGGTCCGGTATCGACAGATTTGCCCGGGCCGGCGGCGACGTTGCTAGGTCTTATCGAGGCGGCCGGCATCGGTGTGAGCCGCGAAGAGAGCACCAGTGACGAGGCCTGTCTGCGCCTGCCGGCCGGTTGCGAGTTGCGGCTGACGTCGGGCGCCACGGCGACCGCCGAGGCGGCGCGGCGCGGCTGCCCGGTGGTGCTCTTCGACCTCGCTCTCGACTATGCCACGGCCGGCCGCGTCGCCCTGGCGGCTTCGGACGGCTGCCCCGCGGCGGCGCGCGACCAGGCCGTCGGCCTGTTCCAGGCTCTCGGCAAGGCGGTCAGCCTGATCGACGATGCGCCAGGCCTTATCGTCATGCGCACGGTGGCGATGCTGGCCAACGAGGCGGCCGACGCCTTGCACCAGGGCATCGCCGCCGCCGCCGCCATCGACCTTGCCATGACGCGCGGCGTCAACTATCCGCGTGGCCCGCTGGCCTGGGCCGACGCCCTAGGCACCGAACGCCTGCTGGCGACGCTGCGCCAGCTCGAAGCCTGTTTCGGCGACGGCCGCTATCGGCCCTCCCTGCGCCTGCAACGTATCGCCGCGCGCGGTTGCGCCTTCCACAAAGGAACGACACGATGAGTCAGGAGACGGCGGAGCGCAGCGCCGCGGCCATGTTCGCCGAAGACTTCACGGCACAGGCCCTGGGCATCGAAGTGGA
>JAJFGM010000358.1 GCA_021776145.1 Kiloniellaceae bacterium
GCATCGAGGTCGGTGCCGTCGACGAGTTGCGTTTCGATTCCGTAACGCGGCAGCAGCTCGGCGACGATGTAGTGGCAGGAACCGAACAGGGCGCGCGACGCGACGACGCGGTCGCCGGCGCGCACCTGCGCCATGAGCGTGGTCCAGACGGCGGCCATGCCGCTCGCCATGACGCGGCAGGCTTCCGAGCCCTCGAGCAAGCGCAGACGCTCTTCCAGCATACTGACGGTGGGATTGCCGTAGCGCCCATAGATATAGCGGTCGATGTCGCCCTTGAAAGCGGCCTCGGCATCCTCGGCGCTGCCGTAGACATAACCCGAGGTCATGAAGATCGCCTCGGAAGTTTCGTCCATGTGGCTGCGCAAGAGACCGCCGCGCACCCTTTCGGTTTGCGGGCGATAGCGGCGGGTTGGCACCGATCGGTTTTGGCTCATTCCTGGATTATCCCTGGGTTATCCCTGATGCCAGGGCAGGTTGGCGTTTTTCCAGCCGCCGGTACGGCCGCGGTGCAGCTCGGCGTCCCGGTCCCCCTCGAAGCCCTCGGCGACGTTGTAACAGCGTTCGAATCCCATGGCCGTCAGAGCAATGGCGGCGTGCTTGGAGCGCACGCCGGAGCGGCAAAGCAGCAGGATCGGCTGAGACTTGTCCAAGCCGCGCGCGGCGATCTCGCCAACGAAGTTGGTATTGAGCTGCATCTCGGGAAAAACCTGCCAGGAAATACAAATGGCCTCGCGGCCCACGGCCTCCAGGCGCGGCAGGCCGACATAGGCCCACTCGGCCGTGGTCCGCACATCGACCAACTGCGCCGCCGGATCGTCCTCCAGCATCCGCCATGCCTCCCGCGGCAAGACATCGCCGGCATACCCCTCTGCCATTGCGGCCTCCCTAGTTTCCTGTGACCCCAGCCCGATAATCCGGCGTCCGCATCCGCGACCCCGTGGTCACCGTTGGGCCGGGAAGGTTCGCCGTTAGGGGCCTGAGTTTATTACGGTCAAGCGTTGGCCAAGCCGCGGACAGCCCGTGACCCGGCCAAACGCCGCCACACCCGTTGTTTTATTTACGCACGCCGCGCGATGCAACCAATTTTTTCACACTAAACTATGGTGAAATAATAGGTTAGGGCCTGGATCAGGCGTCCTCGACGCCGAGCTCCTCGCCGAAAATGAAGGTTGCCGGGTGCAGCTTGAAACCTTTGACCCGCTTGTCGACGGCGGTGAGGATGCCTTTCCACACCGGCTGGGCGATCGGGCCGCGCTGCTGCATGATTGTCTCGATTTTCTTCATGATGACCTTTCGTTCCTCGATATCGAGGGTGCCTTCGGCCTTGGTCAGGAGTGCGTCGAACTCAGCATCGCCCCAACCCGTGGCGTTCCACGGCACTCCGGTACGGAACCCAAGCGACAACACCATGAAACCAAGAGGCCGCGGGTTCCAGCCGATCATACTGAGCGGATACTTGTCCCAGCGGTCCCAGAATTGGGCACTGGGAATGACGTTGATGTCCATGCGGATGCCGCACTCGGCGTACTGTTCCTTCATCGCCTGCACGGCCGCCAGTTCCCAGGCCGGGTCGGGTTTGCAATCCATCGTCACGTCTATGCCGTTGGGATGACCGGCCTCGGCCAACAGCTGCTTGGCGCGTTCCGGATCGCGCGTCATTTCGGGTAGCGGCGCATAGTCGGGGTGTACCGGGCAGACGAAATGATGTTCGCCGGGTAGTCCGAAATCGCGCAAGGCGATATGAAGGATCCGCTTGGCATCGATCCCGTAGCGCATCGCCCGACGCACACGCGCGTCGTCGAAGGGTTTCTGGTCGACCCTGATCTGGACGATCGATGTACCCGCCGTCGCCGACTTGTGGATCTCCAGGTGCGGCAGAGCCGAAAGGGCATCGAGGGTCGAAATGTCGCTTTCGCTGATCATGTCGACCTGCCGCGAGGCCAAGGCGCCGATGGCCGCCGAGGGATCGTCCCCGAGATCGACAAAAACGAGTTTATCGAGATAGGGCCCATCGCCCCAATAGTCGTCCCTGGCTTCGAGCACCGCGAGCTCGCCGACCCGGTGTTGGGTCATGCTGAAGGGACCGGTGCCGTTGGAGCCGACCTTGAATTCGCCGCCCTCCTCGGGATCCAGGATACAGTCGGTGTAGTGGAAAAGGTGCTCGGGAATGGCGACAAAGGGCACCTTGAGATTGAGGCGGACGGTATGATCGTCGATCTTCTCGACCGCGTGCTCGGTCCAGAAACGTGTCGACGTCTTGGCGTTGCCGTCGGCGTCCTTTTCGCCGGTCTCGTAGCTTTCGAGCAAATAGCTCGTCATCAGGCCGACCGAGGAGGAGCCGGTGGCGGGATCGAGAAAATGTTTGAAGTTCCAGATCACGTCGTCGGCCAGGAACGCCCGGCCGTTGTGCCACTTGACGTCCTTGCGCAGATGCAGGTCCCAGGTCTTCAGATCGTCCGACGCGACCCAACGCTCCAGCAATAGCGGCCGGGTGATGTTGTCCTGACCGCTGCGGGTCAGGGTCTCGCTGACCTGCAGGGTAATGTTCGCCGGCGGTTGCCAATCGTGCGCGTGCGGGTGCTTGACGGCATGCACGCGCATGCCGCACTTCAGCGTTCCGCCCTTTGGCAAGGCCGCCCTTGCCGGCGCCACAAAGCTTGCCCCGGTGACCGGGCCAACAAAGGCATAGGCGGCGCCCGCCGAAAGCCCCAACAAGGTCGAGTAGCGGAGAAAATCACGGCGCTGCATGCGGCCGTCCAGGAACTGCTGTTTAAGGGACGCTATCCGCGGATGATCTTGCTGTTGACTCATTGTCCTTACCCCCCTGCGTTGTTATGCGGGCCCCCGCCCAAGTTCGTCCGAAGCGTGCAATTTCGCGCCGGCCTCGATCGACACTGTACAGCGTCTGCCGCGCGATGCTCTAGTTTTGCGTGCGGACCCACGGCCAACGCTGGGCAGTACTAGCTGTCATCGGGCGGCTGGCTTTGCGGCGGCGCGGCGCCGGCGGCGATATGCACGACCCGCTGCGGGAAGGGGATCTCGATGTCCGCTGCGCGGAAACGGCGATCGATCTCATAACGCAGGTCGCTGGCGATGATGATCTTGTAAAAAACATCGCCGGTATGGCAACGCAGCTCGAAATCGAGACTGCTGGCTCCGAAGTTCAGAAAGACAACAACGGGCTCCGGCCAAGCCACGACCTTGGCGTGTCCGCGGGCCGCTTCCAGCAGGATCTCTCGCACCCTCTCGGTGTCGCTGCCATAGGCGACCCCGACAGCCACCTCGATACGCCCGTAGCGATCCTTGTGTGTCCAGTTGACAACGGCGCTCGACAAGAGCTCGGCGTTGGGAATGATGACCGAGGCGCGCTGAAAGGTCTCGAGTTCCGTCGCTCTGACGTTGATGCGTTTGACGAAGCCTTCATTGGTGCCGACGACCACCCAGTCGCCGATCTTGATCGGACGCTCGACCAGAAGGATCAGTCCGGAGACGAAATTGCTGACGATATTCTGCAACCCGAAACCGATGCCGACCGAAAGGGCGCCGGCAATGAGCGCCACCGACGAAAGGTCGATGCCGAGCGTCACGACACCCAGCACCGCGGCCACGGTCAGCCCCAGATATCCGACGCCGGCGGACAACGAATGCTGAACGCCGGAATCCAGGTTTGTGTGCGGCAACACCTTGTCGGTCATGACACGCTGCAGCATGCGTGTCATGACCAGCGCCAGGGCGAAGACCACCAGGGCAACGATTATGTCGACGACGGAAATGGTGACGTTGCCGATGGTGAAGCCCCGTAAGACATCCCTGGTGGAGGCCCAGAGATCGTCGAAGGGCGTGCCCCAGATCGAGACCAGTACTAAAGCGCCGATCACGTAAATCGAAATATCCAGGACGGCACGCAGCCAGAACTTGAAGTGGATGCGCGTCGCATGGCGCACCGCCAGGCGGTGCCGCAGGGACCGCGAACGGATCAGCACGCCGATCAGTTCGCGCAACAATCCGCGCAACAGGAACAAGATGCCGATGGTCACGCCGCTGTTGAGCAGATTGACGTAAAGAAAATTCGACAACGCGGCGTAGCCGGCAAGGGAAATCAGGACCGAACCGACAGCGATCGCCCGACTTAGATAGCGCACCGCCGGCCAAAACACGCCGGGCGATGCCGCCAGTTCCTCGACCTTTTCGCCGTCCGCCGGAGCCGGCGGCGTTTCCGCTATCCAGAGGCTGCCGCGAGTTAGATCGACGACGCCGAGCGACAGCAAGGCTGCCATGACCAAGACCAGGAAGGATACGAGTTGGCCGGACATCTCCAGGCTGCCGGACGACAAGCGAAAAAACATTTCCAGACCAAATATCGCCGCAAGTGCGGTAATTCGGCGCGTGATGGAGCGCGAATTCTGGGCCGAAATCGGTGCCAGGCGCCAGGCCGGACGGCGTGGCGCCAAGACCGCGCGCGGCAAGACCCAGGCTGGAATAAAAAATATCATGGCGGCGCAGAAGGCGATCAAAACCTCGGCGAAAAGGCCCGAGATCAGGGCCTTGTCGCTGCTGGCGCGCAGCATCATGCCGGCGAACAGCAAGGCCGGGACAATGCCGCTTGCAACCCCTTCCGCGACCGCGCCGATCAGGCGGCGGGCATAGCTCGGCTGGATGATTTTTGGATCACGACCGAAATAGCGCAGCAGCAGTCGACGCAGGATCCAGCCGATGGCAAGCGCCAGAGCCAGGAAAAAGGCCACGCGCGGCGCGACGGCGGCGCGCTTTTCGGGCGAAATGGTCCGCCACCACGCCAGCGGCGACCACGCCAAGGTATCGAGGATCTGAAGGAATTCGGGCAAGGCAACCCGCACCGTTTGCGGTAGGAACGGTAAGGGATAATTATACAAAAGATCGGTGAACTCCCGTTCGCGGGCGCTGACCGCGATGGCCTGATCCAAAGCGGAAGCTCGCGCCAGCGCCAACTCGGACTCGGCGATACGAGCGCGATAGAAATCACGCCGTTCGACCAACTCGGCGCGTTTTTTCTGCAACGCTTCGGGCTCCGCTGTCTCGCCCTCGGCGGGCTGCGAACCCAACGCCTCCAGCAATCGATCGACCGACTCCATTTCGGCCTCGGCCTTCTCCTTTTCTTCGAGAGCCTCGGTTCTTATGCGCTTGGTAACGGCGTGGCGCTCGGGGGAGGCGCGGCGCGGCTGGTCCGGTAGGGAAAGTTCGAGTTCGAGGCGGTCAAGCGACCGCGCCCAGTCCTCGGTGATGTGGCTAAAGGGCCTTGAGGTCTTGGCGGTCTGCGCCCACAGCGCGTTCGACAGCGAGCCGAAAAGCAGCACGGTGAGAATGAATGCGCTCAGGCGTTTCAGCAATGTCGATGCTCTCACGAAATGTGCGTGGCCGCGCCGGTCTGACCGGCGGCAATGAGACCGCGTTGGCAACCACCATCACACGGGCAGGAGATAAGACATGCGCGACCCTTGTCAAGGCGGACCTTGACGTCCGCTGGGCGACAGCGGAACGACACGCGAAAACCTAGGGATAGGCGCAGCGTTCGCCGGTAACATTGAGGAATCCATTGGTCGCGGCGGGCGACGCGCTGAAACGATACTCGCTATCACCGAGAACCACGGATTGGTGCAGCGGCAGCGGCCCGGATATCTCTGTTTTGTCGCCGCCGAGGTGGGCGAAGGTGACGGTCACCGGCTGGAAGGGATCGAAGCGGGCCTCGAGATTGCCCTCTTCGTCGCGCGCCGAATTGCCGTTTGCCGTTACCGTGATGGCGTTGTTGGCAAAGGTGACGGAATCGTTGCCACCTTGCTGCAGAGCCGTGCTCACCAGGAAACGCCGGGACACCGGTTCACCGTCGCACTCGCGTTTATTGGCCGCCGAAGAGATCAGAAATCGCAGCCGCTGCGGATCGATTCCGGCTTTGAGTTTTTGTTCCGTCAGGGTGATGAATTCGGTGATGGGTCCAGAGGGGACATCTTTTTTGTAGCGGTCTTCCCAGTCGCGCGCCGTGGCGAGCGCCGCCTCCAGTTTTTTGCCCAGAATATTTTTCTCTTCGCCGATCTGATCCAGCTTGCCCGAGAGGTCGTCGATCTCAAGCTGCAAGTCCGACACCTTGCTTTGCGACAGCTGATTGCCGATGAAATAGGAATAAGTGCCCAAGGCAACGATCAACGCAAACCCCAGCGACCACTTGACCAGACCCCACCAGAAGCGCTGCTGGCGGCGGCGGCGGCCTTCATGAAGACCCAGTGACATAGGGTTCGCTCACTTCTTAAAACGCGCCGGCCCCGACCAATGCCGTCACGGGGCCCCGAATAACTACAATAAACACTTGAAATATCAAGCGTTTCCGGCACCTGCCATGGCATTTTTTAACATCCGCGGGCGAGCCTCGCAAGTCCCGGCTTGCAGATCGTGCCACCGCCGCCGGGGGCACGCCTTAATCATGTCTTACGATTGATCGACTAAGACGACTTGGAAGCCAACCACCGGACCGGCCGGACAGCGGGCGCCGACGCGCGCCAAGGCAAAAGTGAGACATGAGCAGCGACCCAAGGGATCCACGCAAAGAGTTGCTGGCGCAGATGCGCGCCCTACGCCGCAACATCGACCCGGCGGTTTTGGCGCGCGTGCTCGACGGACTACCGGGCTGGGAGCGTTACGACCGCGAGGCGGCACAAACCGCGGTCGCGCTCTTCCTGCAAAACCATCGCGACAGCAAGAGCTTTCTGGAAGGTCTGCGCAAGACCATCGACGATCCCGCCTGCGACGGCTAACGCCGCCCTGCCCACACCACGCTGACCACACCGCCTGCCCCACACTGCATTCCGGGGACGACCGCGGTTGACACACCGCGGGTCTCTGTAATCCACTGCTTGCGAAGCCATCCGACACGCGAGAAGCGCGCCGCGGATTGGGGCGATTTACGGACCGAACAATGGGGCCAGGGCATGAGCAAGTGTGACATCCTAATTCGCGGCGGCGAAGTGATCGACGGCAGCGGTGCGCCGCGGCAGCGCGCCGACATCGCCCTCGACGACGACCGCATTGTCGCCATTGGGGCGCTCGACGACTGGACGGCCGGCGAAGTCGTCGACGCCGAGGGTTTGATGGTCGCGCCCGGTTTCATCGACGCCCACACGCATGATGACCGCGCCGTGCTTTCTGGCCCCGACATGACCATGAAAATCAGCCAGGGCGTGACCACGGTGATTGCGGGCAACTGTGGTGTCAGCCTGGCGCCGCTTGACCTGGCGGGTGACCCGCCGCCACCGATGAACCTGTTGGGCGATCGTGACTGCTTTCGTTTCAAGACCATGCGCGACTATGTCGAGACCGTCGAGCGCGAGCCGGCGGCCGTCAATGTCGCCATGCTGGTGGGCCATTCGACCCTGCGCGCCGGCACTATGGACCGCCTCGACCGCGCCGCGACGGACAAAGAGATAGAGGCCATGGGCGCATTGCTCGACGAGGCCCTGGAGTCCGGCGCCATCGGCCTCAGCACGGGGCTTGCTTATCCCACGGCAATCGAAGCGCCGACCGAAGAAGTAATCGCACTGGCCAAACACTTGCCGCGCCATGCCGCGCTTTACGCCACGCACATGCGCGACGAAAGCGAAGGTGTCTTGGATTCGATCGACGAGACCGTACGTATCGGACGCGAAGCCGGTGTCCCGGTCGTCATCTCGCACCACAAATGCAGCGGCGAGGCCAATTGGGGCCGCAGCGGCGAAAGCCTGGCGAGGATCGCCGCGGCGCAGTCCCACATGAAACTCGACTTCGACGTCTACCCCTACGCCGCCAGTTCGACCGTGCTGTTGGCCGAGATGATCGAGGGATGCCACGATGTCCAGGTCACCTGGTCGAAATCCCAGCCCGAGCGGGCCGGCCAGAAACTCGCCGATATCGCCGCGGAATGGGACTGCAGCCAGATCGAGGCCATCGACCGCCTGCAGCCGGCCGGCGCCATCTATTTCTCCATGGACGAGGGCGATCTGCAGCGTATCCTCACCTTCCCCGATGCCATGGTCGGATCCGACGGCCTGCCGCACGACGAGCGTCCGCACCCACGGCTTTGGGGTACTTTCCCCCGCGTCCTGGGCCACTACAGCCGCGATCTTGGACTGCTTTCCCTGGAGCAGGCGGTGAGCAAGATGACCGGCATCACGGCGGCGGTCTTCGGCCTCGCCGACCGCGGATTGCTCGAGGTCGGCGCCTACGCCGACGTCGTCGTCTTCGACGCGCGGACCGTCATCGACAAAGCCAGTTACGACAATCCGGAAGTCCCGGCCGAGGGCATATCCCTGGTCGTCGTCAATGGCCGCGCGGTGTGGCGCGACAAGAGCTGGTCGGGCGCCCGCCCGGGCCGCCTGCTGCGCCGCACCGCGCGATGACAGGCGCCGCCTTCCAGCCCCGCCGCAGCCTCATATTCGCGCCGGGCAATCGCCCGGACATGTACCCCAAGGCAATCGCCAGCGGCGCCGACATCGTTTGCCTCGACCTGGAAGACGCGATCGCGCCGGAAGACAAGGGTGCGGCGCGCGACCGCACCCTGACACTGTTTGCCGAACTGGCGAGCGACGCCGACAAAGCCGTAAGCCCCGTCGAATGCATGGTCCGAATCAACGGCCTGCGCAGCGCGGAGGGCCTTGCCGACCTGCTGGCGATCTGCCGGCAAACGCAGCCGCCAGGCGCCTTGATGGTGCCCA
>JAJFGM010000359.1 GCA_021776145.1 Kiloniellaceae bacterium
GCCCGCACCAACAAGGCGTCGTTGAAATGGCTGAAACGCAACGCGGCCCGGCGCTATTTGGCACCGGGCCGCGTGTACGTATCTAGGGCCAGTTGATCAAACTCGGCCGGTCACATTAGGTGCACCGCTGGTGTGTTCACCCCAGGCGGTTCCACCAGCCGCGCCGTTTAGGCGCTGAATCCGGCGTCGACTCGTCGCGATTTGCCGGTTCCGCTGTTGTGGCTTCGGGTGCCGCCGCCCGAGGTTCGGCCGTCGCGGCGGGCTCTGATAGGGCAGGCGCTGAGACGCTTACCGCCGAGACACTTGGCGCCGGAACAACTGGCGCCGGAACAACTGGCGTCGTCGAAACAGGCGATGTGATCGTCGATGGTTCGGTTGCTTGCGTCTCTCCTGGTGCCGCTGCGTCCGGCTCGCTCGCCTCGACTTTCTTTCTCGCGGGCCGGCGGCGCGGTTTGGCTGCTTCCGAACGACTGCGCCTCGGAGCCCGATTTGCCGGGCCCTCGGCGGCGGCAGCAGCCGGCTCCGCAGTAGTTTCGGCTATGCCCTGGAGCGATTCGCCGCTGCTTTCGGCAGTTTCCACCGCGCGATCGCGTTCACTGGTTGCCTCGCCAGCGGTTGCCTCGCCTTGGGCCGTCGCGTCGACAGCTGCTTGGCCCTCCGCCGTTTCGCTATGAACAGTCGCGGACGGCTGCCGACGGCGCGATGGGCGGCGCTGTTTCGGCTTGCTTTCGCGTGCCTCGGTTGCGCCATCGGTTTCGACCGCCGAGCTTTCAACCGTCGCGGCTTCGACCGCTTCTGGCTGGGCCGCCGCGTCGTTGTTGTCGCCACCTTCGCCTTGCGCCGTCGTACCTTCGCTAACAACGTCGGTGCTTTGTCCGCCTTGACCTTTCGAACGCCGGCGACCGCCGCGTTTCCCGCGCCGCCGGCGTTTGCGCGGTTCGCCATTGGCTTCGGCGACGGTGTCTTCAGTCTCGCTCGGGGTTGACTCGGCCTCCGCCGCGACTTCGGCCGGAGCTTCGTCCTGGCGTCGACGAGGACGACGCTTACGTCCACGTTTGCGGTCGTCATCTTCGTCGTCGGTACGTTCGTCGACACTTTCCGCCGCTGCAACCTTTGTCGCCACACCGGTACTGCTCAGCCGCTCGATGCCGAATTCCGGCGGTACCAGGCTGTTATCGGCGGTGATTTCCACCTTCAAGTCGTAGCGGTTTTCGATCTCGATCAGGCGATAACGCTTCTGATTGAGGATATAGAGCGCGACGTCGTCGGCGACCGACAGACGCAAAGCGCTGCTCCTGTTGCGAATTCCTTCTTCTTCGATGCCGCGCATGGCATGCAGAGCCGAGGATTCGATGGTGCGGACGTGTCCCAAACCGCCACAGCGCGGGCAAAGGTCGGTCGAGCTCTCCTGCAGGCTGGGGCGCAGGCGCTGGCGCGACATCTCCAGCAGGCCGAAGGGCGATATGCGCCCGAGCTGGATGCGGGCACGGTCATGCCGCAGGGCTTCCTTCAGCCTGCGCTCAACGTCGCGGTTGTGGCGCGACTCTTCCATGTCAATGAAGTCGATGACGATCAAGCCCGCCAGATCGCGCAGCCGGAGTTGCCGGCCGACTTCCTCGGCCGCCTCGATATTGGTCTTGAGAGCGGTTTCCTCGATGTGGCGCTCGCGCGTCGCCTTGCCCGAGTTAACGTCGATGGCAACCAGCGCTTCCGTTGGATTGAGCACAAGGTATCCGCCCGAGCGCAATTGCACGGTGTTGGCGTGCATGGCGTCGAGCTGAGATTCCACCTGATGGCGGTGAAATAGAGGTGTGGTTTCGTCCTTATAGAGGTGCACCTTGCGGGCGTGACTCGGCATCAAGGACTTCATGAAGGCCTTGGCCGCCTTGTAGCCGGATTCACCCTCGACGAAGATCTCTTCCATCTCGCTATTGTAGAGGTCGCGAATCGAACGCTTGATCAGGTTGGCTTCTTCGTAAATCAGCGAGGGGGCCGTGGAGTTCAGCGTGGTTTCGCGAATCTCGCTCCACAACCGCATCAGGTATTCATAGTCTCTGCGGATCTCCACCTTGCTGCGCTCGCTGCCGGCGGTCCGCACGATCACCGCGACCCCGTCGGGAATCTTCAATTCCGACAGAACCTGCTTCAGGCGGCGGCGGTCGTTGGCGCTGCTGATCTTGCGGCTGATGCCGCCGCCCTTGTTGGTGTTGGGCATCAAGACACAATAGCGTCCAGCGAGGGACAGGTAGGTGGTCAGCGCGGCGCCCTTGTTGCCGCGTTCCTCCTTGGTCACCTGGACCAAGATGACTTGCCGGCGTTTGATGACTTCCTGGATCTTGTAGCGCCGCAAGAGCATGGCGCGCTTGCGCTGCACATCTTCGATCTCGTCGCCGCCGACAGTGTCGACGTTGGCCTCGGTTTCAACTACTTCGAGGCTTTCGCCGTCGGCGTTCTCGCGACCATTGCCGTTCGCGGAGGCGTCGCTATCGCTTTCGGCGGCTGTTCCCGGCGCCGCATCACTGGCTGCGCCGTTCGCCACGGCCGCGTCGCCACCGCCGTTCTCGCCGTCGCTGGAAGGATCGGCCGTGGCTTCGCCGACGGCGACTTCTTCCACCGCCGATTCCTCGGCAATGAGAGCTGCCCGGTCGGCGATCGGAATACGGTAGTAGTCGGGGTGGATTTCACTGAACGGCAGAAAACCGTGCCGGTTTCCGCCATATTCTACAAAGGCAGCCTGGAGGGAGGGCTCAACCCGCGTGTTTTTTGCTAGATAGATGTTTCCCTTGAGCTGTTTCCTGGCGGCGGTCTCGTAATCGAAATCTTCGAGACGCGTGCCGCTGCATACCACCACCCGCGTTTCTTCCGGGTGGTTGGCATCGATCAACATACGTTTGGCCATAAATGGTATTCTCCTGGTCGCGCTCTGCGGCCGCCAGGTGGCGGATCCGCGGCGCGACGGTCTGTGGAACTCGTCTCTGGTCTGTTAGAATCTCGGACATCTGGTCCCAATTCTCGAAACGAGCGTTTGGTGAATGTCCGGCACCGCAAGGCCTTGAGCAGAGATTTTCTGTCGATCTGCT
>JAJFGM010000360.1 GCA_021776145.1 Kiloniellaceae bacterium
AAACAATCAACGGCCTCTACAAGACCGAACTCATCTACCGGCGTGCGCCCTGGCGAAACATGGAAGCGGTCGAACTCACCACTCTGGAATGGGTCGACTGGTTCAACAACCGCAGGCTCCTCGAGCCCAACGGCAACATCCCGCCGGCCGAGGCTGAGGCGCGCTACTATGCGCAAAAAGATGAGTTTGCTAAGGTGGCGTGACTCACACAATCCAGCCTCCGGCAAACCCGGGGCGAATCACTTTGTGCCCGTCTGTCGTTAGTTGCATCCGGTCGGTCACACGCGCCCGCAGATCGTCCATGAATTCGATTGTGGTCTGTGCTGATCGATCTCCGACCTCATAGGCCAGAATCATCTTGCTGTCGCTGTCCAGCGCGGTCCAGGTCCACACGTCGCTAGAACCCTCGGGCGCAGCCTTCGCGGTTGGAGTGCTCTTCGCCTTGGCATAGCAGAAAGACCAGATTTCGTCACACTGAACACGCTGCGTGCTCACGTCGCGGACTGTCTCGTCATGATAATCTGCACAAGCTTCGCCAGCGCTCACAACAAGCTTTGTCACGGTGTTGATGGACACGCCAGCCACGCGGCTGATTGACCGCATGGAAGGCCCCTCATCAAGCATGGAAAAGATCTGGACACGCTTTTGAAGGGGCAATTTGTTCATGCCCCTAATACATGAACTTAGACGCTTACCGTCGAGTGATTTTCTTATGCCAATTTATTGCTTGTATATTTGCGCTACAAGCATATGCTTGCAGCACAAATATACAAGCAGGAGATTAAGGTGAACAAACTTACGAAAGACCCAAAGAAGGTTGCTGCCGGAATGGCTCGTGCCAAGGCGTTGTCGGCCAAGGAAAGAAGCGCGATTGCTAAGGGGGCGGCAGAGGCGCGGTGGACCGCAAACCTCCCCGAGGCCGACTTTGAAGGCGATTTTGACATCGGCGACAAGACGGTATCGGCAGCCGTACTCCGCGATGAAACGCGCGTTATAACTCAAGCGACTTTTCTTAGGGCACTTGGGCGGTCGCGGTCGCCGAAGGCCGGGACGGGCGTTCTTTCCACTGTCGACGAATTGCCCGTTTTTTTGCAGGCGAGGGCACTTCAGCCGTTTATAAACAAAGAGTTAGAAGTGTCGACCAAACCCATTTTTTATAGGACCAGATCAGGAGGTAAGGGCGTCGGGTATGACGCCACGCTGATCCGGCAGGTTGCCGATGTCTATTTGAGGTACAGGGAGCACTGTTTGGCGGAAAAGGGCTTAATCCCGGTTCGCTACCGCAAAATGATTGCCGCTGCCGAGGCAGTTAAGACCGCGCTTGCCGATGTCGGCATTATTGCTCTTGTCGATGAAGCCACTGGCTACCAAGACGTACGGAATAGGCTTGCCCTGCAGGAGATTTTCGACGCTGTCCTGCGCAAGGAACTTGCAGCTTGGGCCAAGCGGTTCCCTGATGAGTTTTACCGGCAGATTTTCCGATTGCGCGGTTGGGAGTGGCGGGGGCGCCACATCAATCCGCCACAGATCGTTGCCCACTACACCAATGATTTCGTCTATGACCGACTCGCGCCAGGCTTGCGGGAAGAACTCGAAAACCGAATGCCCAAAACTCCGTCAGGTAATAAAAAGGGGCGGCTGCACCAGTTGTTTACAGACGATATCGGCCACCCCCTTCTGGCGCAGCATGTTCATATGGTCACGATGTTCATGAAGGCGGCTGAAAGTTGGGACGAGTTCAAGAAAAATCTCGACAAGGTAGCCGCCAAAAAGAACACGAACTACGAACTGCCGTTGTCCTGAGAGCCACTGGCGCCCCACCGCTTAGCCGCTGCCATTTTCGAAATCTCGCGGCGCATTTTCCGCACTCATCTTCTCAGCCCGTGCCTTGCCGCCTTACCGGCCCAATGCCTGCGCGGCCCTGTACTTGCCGTCGTCTGCGAGTTCGTCTTCAATCTCACCCGTCGCAATTTTCGCCACAGTGACAGCGGCGCCGATCACGTCTGCCGGGCGCTTCTGGCATATGGGCCTTTAGGCATGAGGGTCTCTGCCCTCACAAAAGGCAAAAAGTTCCCGCCTCACGAGGGGTTGGTCAAGAATCTGCCTAGCCCCTCCATACCCCTCAGATCGAAGTTTCATCTCGATCTGGCGATAATGTGAATACTCGCCTGAATGTGCCATCCTACAGGCACGCTCAAGAATTAGAGAATGGCGTTCGCGCTTTGTCATGGCGTCTCCCATGCTTCACGCTAAGCATATAGGAAGGCGACGACAGATTCGATAGCCTGTCAAGGGCGCCAGAATTCAAACTGAAACACTACCGGTTCCCGAGGTGGCTGTAATAAGAGCGTGAGAGAGGATATACTCACGGGTTCGCCCCGCCGGGCGTCGAAATAATCGGAGACCTGGCGTGCCTTTGGCCGTGCAATACGATCCCCTGCTGATCACGCTGTCGATCATGGTGGCGGTGATCGGGTCCTTTGCCGGCCTGCACACCGTGCGCCAGGTCGAGCGCAGCACCGGCATTCTGCGCAAGGTGACCCTGGCGGTCTCGGCCATCGCCATCGGCACCAGCATCTGGTCCATGCATTTCATCGGCATGCTGGCCGTGCAGTTGCCGATCGCCATCAATTACGAAGTCCTGACGACTTTGATTTCGGCGCTGGTGTCAATCCTCATGACCGGCGTCGGATTGTCCTTCGCGGTCTATGGGACGGCGACGCGCCTGCATCTGCCAATCGGTGGCCTGTTCATGGGGCTTGGCATCTCGTCGATGCATTACGTCGGCATGGCGGCGGTGCGGGCCAACTGCGCCATCGCCTACACGCCGGCCCTGGTGGCCACGTCCGTGGTCATCGGCGTGATGGCCTCGACCCTGGCCTTGTGGCTGGCCGGGCAGCGGCGCCAGGGTTGGCAGGTCCTGGTGGCGTCGCTGTGCATGGGTCTGGCGATCTCGGGCATGCACTACACCGCCATGGCGGCGGCGACCTTCCTGCCGGTGGACCTTCTCATCGCCGATGCCGAGCCCTTCATGGAACCCGCGGCGCTGGCCATCGGCGTGGCGTTGTCGACCTTCGTCATCATCGGTTTCGCGGTGCTTTGTGCCCTGCCAGTGGTGCCCGACATCGCAAAGGCCCCTAGCGAGGCGCCGCCGCCGCGGCGCGAAGGCGAGGGCGAGACGGCACACGGCTATCTTCCCGTCGAGCACAACCGCAGCAAACGTTTCATCGAAATCGGCGAAGTCATCTCGGTCAAGGCCGAGGGGCATTACTCCAAGGTGATGACCCATGAGGGCAGCTTCCTTTGCTCCCTGTCGATTTCCGAAATCGGGGAACTGTTGAACCTCGACCCCTTCCTGCGTGTCCATCGCAGCCACATCATCAACCTGTCGGCCGTCAAATCCTTTGAGCGACGCAACGAGCAAGGCGTCGTCACCCTGGAAGGGCCGCAGCACGATCCCGTGCCGGTCAGCCGTAGCCACATCGCCCAACTGCGCAAGGCCCTGGAGGTCTGAGGTTGGGGGAGTTCTGAGTCGGGGAAGTCTGAGTCGGGCACGCGGTCACCCCGATATCACCATCGAGTCACTCCCAAGCCCCGCCCGGTTCGCTCTCGTCGCTCGTGCGCACGAACGGCGATTCGTGCACTTGGGCAAGCGTTTCGAGGGATTGCGCTTCGGACCGTCGCCGGCGCTGAGGTCTCATACAAAAAAAGAACCGCGTGGACGAAACCACCACGAGCCGGCCTGTTGACCGGCCGAGATGATTTATCCCGAAAAGGCGGCGGCGGGCCGGACGCGCAAGGCGTCACGGCCAATCTGGGAACGCGAAAAAGGACTTCGGACCATGATACCTGGATCCTTCGAATATCATCGGCCAACGTCGAGCGCCGACGTTATCGCGCTGCTCGGGCAGTTCGGCGACGAGGCACGGGTGATCGCCGGTGGCCACAGCCTCATTCCAATGATGAAGCTGCGTCTGGCGGTGCCCGAGCACCTTATCGACCTGCAGGATGTCGACGGGCTTTCCGGCATCGCTGCGGAAGGCGACAGCATCGAAATCGGCGCCATGACGACGCAGGCCGAGTTGATCGGCTCGGCGGCCCTGGCCTCGCGCTGCCCGATCCTCAAGGAGACGGCCTTGCTGATCGCCGACCCGCAGGTCCGTTATTGCGGCACCCTGGGCGGCAATGTCGCCAATGGCGATCCCGGTAACGACATGCCGGCGGTGATGCAGTGCCTCAACGCAGAATTCGTTCTTCTGGGACCGGACGGCGAACGCAGCGTCGCGGCGCGTGACTTCTACGAGGCCGCCTATTTCACCGCCAGGGACGACAGTGAAATCCTCACCAAGGTGCGCATCCCGGCGCCGCCCGCCGGGCACGGCCATGCCTACGAAAAACAAAAGCGCAAGGTCGGCGACTATGCGACCGCCGCGGCGGCGGTCATCCTGACGCTGTCGGG
>JAJFGM010000037.1 GCA_021776145.1 Kiloniellaceae bacterium
AAGGGATAGGCCTTGGGGATTTCGTTGATCATGGTGAAACGGCTGAAACCGCGTTCGACGAAACCGATACCGTAAATCAGGATGATGGCGAAGAAACCGAAGGCGATGAGGTCGAAGGCGACGGCCAGCCACTTGCGCAAGGGTCGCGGGAAGCGCTCGAAGACCATGAGCATGCCGATGTGCTCGCGATGGCTGATACCACTCGATACCGCCAGCAGCGCCATCCAGATCATCAGGTAACGAGCCAATTCTTCCGTGAAGGTCCAGCGCGCCGGCAACACATAACGCACCAAAACGCCAAGCCAAACGTCCAGCACCAGCAACAGCAGCAAGAGGACACAGAAGCGTTCCACCAGCCAATTCACTTTACGGCTGGCGCGGATCGCACGCCCTGCCAGTCCCTGCACGCGCCCCTCCCCGTTTTTTGCCCGGCGACGAATTCGCTTCGTCCCCTTCTTTCTTATGCCCACAACGTCTTTCTTATGCCCACAACTCTGAAACGGATATTTCACTCTGTCAAGATTATTGAAACTTGAATTTCATAGATTCACCGCCTAGCCTTGAAAACATGCCCTTGAAAATATGTCGGGGAAAATGAATGACATCGAAGTCGGATCCGCCAAACGGCGAGACGCCGGACATGACCGCGCCCGCCTTCGAGGGCGCGACTTCCCTCGAAGGCCGCATCCGCACCAGCTATCAAGGCCTGCCGAAAAGCGAACGCCGTATCGCCGATTTGATTCTTGAGTTTCCCGGCGAGGTCGCCGCCTACTCCGCCACCGAGCTGGCGGAGCTGTCGGGCGGCTCGAAGGCCGCCGTGACGCGGCTGATTCAGCGCCTTGGATTTTCCGGCTTCGACGCGGCGCGCCGCGCCGCCCGCAATGCCCAGGCCTGGGGCTCGCCGCTTTATTTGCTGTCGCGCGAGGCGCCGAGCAGCGACTTCGGCGCCCGCGTGCAGGCACAGATCGACGAGGACACGCGCAATATCACCCGCACCCTGGAATGGCTGCGCGGCGATCTCTTCGACGAGATCGTCAGCGCCGTCTGCGATGCCAGGCGGGTATTTTTCCTCGGCTACCGCAACAGTCATTTCCTGGCGGGCTACGCGCGCGGGCAGATCATTCAGGTTCGCGACGAGGTGCATCTGATCCCGACTGCCGGCGAAACCATCGCCGAGGACATCGCCGGCATGACGGACGACGATTTGCTGATCGTCATCGGCTTCCGCCGCCGCGTCGCCGAGGTGCCGCGTGCCATGGCGGCGGCACAGGCAGCCGGCGCCAGGGTTCTCTATGTCACGGACTGGTCGGCGGACCCGGCGCCTAACGCCACCTGGACCCTGCCTTGCGCGGTGCGCGGCAAGGCGGTTTTCGATCGCTACGCGGCGGCCATGTCCCTGCTCCACTTTCTCAGCGTCGCCGTCGTCGACCGCCTCGCCGCAACCGGCCGCGGCCGGCTACAACGCATCGAACAGCTGCACGAGCAACTGCACGACTTCGATTGAGCCAAGACGGGATTGAGCCAAGACGGGGGACCAGAGGTCGCGCTGCAGCGACTTTCTATCCCGTCGCCAGTTGCTTCGCCGGCACCCCCAGGAAGACCGCCATCTCAGCCCTCAGCCAGGTAGCGAAGGCCTCGGCCTGGGGGCTTGCCACCAAACGCTTCGGCCGCACCAGGTAATAGGCGCCACAGGGCACCTCGACTTCGAAGGGTTTGATCAGGCGGCCGCGCGCCAGGTCGTCGGCGGCCAGCAGGCTGTCGCCGAGCGCGAAACCCTGACCGGCCGCGGCGGCCTCCAGTGCCAGATGGGTGTCGCGCAGCAGCGGTCCGCGCGCGTGGTCGAAAGCGGCCAGGCCGGCACTTTCCAACCACAGCGACCACCAGGCCCGGGTCTCCTCGTGCAGCAGCGGAAAACGCCGCAGGGCCTCAACCTCAAGCTCTTCGCCGCCATTCAACAGATCCGGGCTGCAAACCGGAAAGGTCATGAGGTCGCAGAGCAATTCGATGTCGACATCGTCCCAAGCGTCGGAGTCATCTGAGCCGAAGCGCACGCCGATCTCGGCCGGCGCGACACGAAAGTTCGTGAGTTCGTCACTCGGGTCGAGGATCAGGTCGATGTCGGGATGGGCTTTCGAGAAGCCGCCGAGACGCGGCACCAGCCAGCGAATGGTGAAGGCGGTCTCGGCGGTGATGGTCAAGGCTCCAACCGCCTCGGGTACCAGCGCCTCGGACGTCGCCGCCGCCAACTCGTCGAACAGCGGCGTCAAGCGCCGGCTATAGCGGCGGCCCACCTCGCTCAACACGACCCGGCGGCCAAGACGGCGGAACAGCTTGACGTTCAGCCAGGTCTCAAGATCGCGCACATGCCTCGAAATCGCCGCATGGGTGACGAAAAGCTCCGCCGCCGCCTTGGTGAAACTTTCATGCCGCGCGGCCGCCTCGAAGGCGCGCAAGGCATTGAGAGAGGGCAGACGTCGGGCCATGGTCGGTCACCTGGAATGCAGTGGCTATATGTAATAATTTATTACACTATATGTAGCAAATCGCCGTTTGTCCGGCAACCCGAATATGTCCATCTTATATATAGAAATACAAGTTATTACTGGAAGTTAATCATGATCTGGATGAACCACATCGCCGCCGCCTACGGCACCGCCCTGTTCCTCGACTTGCACAATAAAAACTCGCAAATTAGGCCCGGCGATCATCATGCCCGGATGCCGTCGACGCGGCCCGAAATGCGCGAGAAGAAGCCACATTCGCACGCCCAAACCCGGGGCCTCAATGCATCTTTTGGCGCACAAGCGCTGGACTTGGCCAGAGCCGCCCTGCTCAGCGGCTTCGCATTCTTAGGCGGCCGCGCCAATCGCGCCGATCGGCTCGCCAACTGCGACGCAAAGCCCTCCTGTTAACAAAGTTTCCTGGGACCGGTTGGTTTGGTCATTTCTTGTCGGCGATTTGCAAGTATTGCAGCCGGAATCGCGAAAACTCGTCACGGACAGACGCGGTACGTCCCTGGCGACGAAGCACGGCTGACAGGTCGCATGGGTCTCCATGGCCCCAGCTAGAAGGGCGGAACCGCCCGACCTCAAGGCGCCTCGCCGGCCTCGGGACGCGAGGCGCGCGTCTCCTCGAGCAGCCAGTCGCGGAAGGCCGTGACCTTGGGCCG
>JAJFGM010000361.1 GCA_021776145.1 Kiloniellaceae bacterium
GAGACGGTAGAGACCCGCCCCGACGCGCAGGGTTTCGGCATCGATAATCTCGATGTCGGTTTCGGCTTTCAGCCCGGCGGCGCCCGTTGTCAGGTAAAGGGCCGTCGCCAGGAGAAACACCGCCGCAAGGATCGTGGTTGCTCGTCGCATGCTCTCTTCCATAATTGCGGACTCGAAGCGCAATGCTATCACTTACGTCATGCACGCCAATTCACTTCAGCGCGAACTCGAGGAACTGCTGGGGGCCGAGGCCTGGCGCCGCCAGGCGCTGGCGGCGGTGGCGGCGTTGGGGCTGCCGGATTGCTGGATCGGCGCCGGCTTCGTCCGGTCGCCGGTGTGGGACCGGCTGCACGGTTTCGAGACGGCGACACCGCTGGACGATGTCGACATCATCTATTTCGATCCGCTTTGCCTCGATCCCGATGTCGAGACGCTGCACGAGGCGCGGCTCGCCGCCAGGGGGCCAAAGCTGCCCTGGCCGCAGACTCGCTGGTCGGTGACCAATCAGGCCCGCATGCACCTGGAGAAGGGCGAGCCGCCCTACACCTCCAGTGCCGATGCGCTGAGCTATTGGCTGGAAACGCCGACCGCGGTGGCGGCCCGTCTCGGCGCCGACGGTGAAATCGAGATCCTCGCACCCTTTGGCCTCGATGACCTATTCGCCATGGTGATGCGCCCGACGCCCTACGCCCGCGCCCGCCAGCCCGACGACTACCGCGCGCGCGTGGCGCGCAAGGGCTGGGGCGACAAGTGGCCGCGGGTGCGGCTGCACCTGCCGTGAAGGGCCGTGCCGGAAATGCGCGCGTTTATGCGATGATCCGCTTTAGGAGGGTCCTGCGGACCGCCCGCGCCGCCATGTGGCGACGCACCAGACCACAATGACGATCACGGCGATCTGCCCGGTGATCAAGGCGGGCCAGATGCGCGAGAAGGCCGGGTCAAAGTACTTCTGCGGTCCAAACGACACCAAGACCGTCAGCGCAAACAGGGCGGCAAGCGCGCAGCCATATCGCGCGCCCTGGCGGACAAGGTGGAAGGCCGCCGCGCCAATCGCGAGGGTGGCGCCGAGGAAGGGAGCAAGGGCGAAGGGCGGTACTTCCAGCGGTGGATGAGGCGGCGTGCGCGAAAAGAGCGCAAGCAGCATCACACCGATGATCACCAGAAGGGCGACGATCGCGGCGGACGCGAGATGGTGTTGCTGGGCCGCGGATTCTTCGGCGTTTGACATCGTATTCCTCCGATTCATATCCGTACTTATCGGTACGCTTGCGAATTGGTGTACCGGCTGGTACGGTTTTTGTCAACATCCACCGCGAAGCGACCGGTCATGAGAGCAGCATCGCGCGACAAGCGTCGCCAAGAGATTATAAGCGTTGCCGTGGAGGTTCTCGCCGAACGCGGATACCGTGATGCGAGCATGCTCGAAGTGGCCAGGCGGGCGTCGGCCTCGAAGGAAACGCTCTATGCCTGGTTTGGCGACAAGCGGGGCCTCTTCGAAGCAGTCATTTGTCGCAATGCCGAATCCGTTCAGGCGGTGCTCGCCCGTCATCTCGTGGGCGATGCTCGTATTGAAGTGGCCTTGACAGACTTCGGCCGCGCCCTTGTGGATCTGCTGCTGGGCGAGAGCGCGGTCGCCATCAACCGCGCCGCCATCTCGGAAGCGCGATCAGATCCCAGCCTTGCAGAGATCCTGGCCCGCAGCGGCCGCGAGTCCACGCTGCCGGACTTTCTGCTTTTTCTTGAACGACAGCGAGAGCGCGGGGCCTTGAGCTTGGACTCCCCGTCCGAAGCCGCCGAGGACTTCCTCGGCCTGTTGCTCGGCGACACCCAGACAAGGCGCTTGCTTGGCCTTTTGCCGGCGCCAAAAAAGGCGCAACGCGAGGCACGTGCGCGGCGCGCGGCAAGAAACTTTCTGCGCCTTTACGGGGCATGAGCGTCGCCCGCGGAATCGCCATGGAGGTTGTCGCGGGTAGTCGTTCTTCAAACGCGGTCTGTCGGCGTCTCAAGCGCTCCCTTCGAGTTCGCCTGCCACGCCGATACGGGCCGCGAGTTGCTTTCCGAGCGCGTTGAAAAAGGCCGGTCGCGGCGTCTCCCAGTGACGCGTGAAGAGCTGGCCTTGGTACCAGGGGTGTGGGGATTGCTGGTCGGTGGCGCAGGCGCCGGCGCCGAGGCACCAAAGCTCCACGCCGAGGCTGCCGGCGATGTCGGCGACGGCGGTGGGCGCGGTGATGACAAGGTCGAGCCCGGCGGTCAGGGCGAAGACGCCTTCGAGATCCTGCTTCAGGTCGAGGTCCGGCCAGCGATGCAGCTTCACGCCCAACTCGGTCTCGGCCGCCGCGATCTCGGCTTCGGCCTCGCCGTATTGCAGCACGATGAAGTTGACACCAGGGACGCGCAGCAGGCCGGCCCAGTCGGCGAGGCCGGCGTAATGGCGGTTGCGTTCGCGCGACGCGAGGCCGCTGCGCCAGCAGATGCCGATCTTGAAGCCGAGGCAGTCGTCCGCAAGACGCTGGCGCCAGGTGGCGGCACGCGCCGGATCCGCTATGAGGTAAGGTGTTTTGGGGAAATCCTCGGCGCGGCGGCGGAAGTGGCGCAATAGCGAGCCGGCGGGACTCTGCAGCTCTACGTCGTCGCGCTCGGCGTCCCGCGAGCTGTCCTCCGGTCGCACTTCGGCCGTCGGAAAGGCCCGTTGGAAAAGGCCGACCAGGCGTGCTTCGGCCTCGATGACCGGGGCCGCGCCACTTGCGACCAGATCCGCGTAACAGCCGGCAAAACGAATCTCGTCGCCGATCCCTTGTTCGCGCCAGACGAGGAGGCGTCGGCCGTTGAGCGGTTCGCCCAGCCAACGTGGTATGGCGAAGCGGCGGTCAGGCAGGCGCAGGCCGGCCGCGAAGCCGGCTTCGGCCAGATCCCAGGCGGTGCCGTAGTCGGCCTGAATGAGCGCCACGCGGGCCAAAGCCGTAGTCAAACCGAGGTCGTCCGGGTGGCGGGCCAGCCCCGCTTCCAACAACTCCCGGGCCCGGTCGTAGCGGCCCTGTTCCTCCATGACGACGGCAAAATTATTGCGCGCGGGCAAGTGGTCCGGGGCCAACTCCAGGGTGTGATTGTAGGCACCCACGGCCTCGGAATAGCGCGATAGCGAATGACAGGCGTCGGCCAGGTTGTAGGAGTGGTTGGGTTCGCCGGGCTCAAGCGTGCGGGCGGCCTCGAAGCAGGTGATTGCCTCTTCGAAACGGCCGAAATCCTTCAAGACGATGCCGAGGTTGCCCTGGGCGGCGGCAAGTTTGGGATCGAGCGCGACGGCGGCCTCTCCGGCGGCCAGGGCTTCGTCCGGTTTACCCAATTGGCGCAGGACCAGACAGAGGCCGCTCTGCGCCGGGGCGATCGCGGGATCGAGGACAAGGGCGGCGCGGTAGCATGCGGCGGCACGCTCGAAGTCGCCAAGACCCTGGGCCAGGTTGCCGAGATTGACCTGGGCCGGCAGCAGGCCGGGTTGCAGCGT
This sequence comes from Kiloniellaceae bacterium, assembly GCA_021776145.1. GTDB lineage: Bacteria > Pseudomonadota > Alphaproteobacteria > Kiloniellales > Kiloniellaceae > JAJFGM01. Next base: position 3,503 of record JAJFGM010000361.1, read on the forward strand.
CAGCGCCTTTTCGTAGGCCTCTACGGCCTCCTCGAAGCGGCCGCTGGCCTTCAAGGCCCGGCCAAGGCAGAACCAGCACTCGGCATCGCTGTCGTCCTGGCGCAACCCGGATTCGTAGGCGGCGACGGCGTCGAGACGCTGGCCGGCCATCTCCAACAGCTCGCCAAGCGCCCGATAGGCGGGAACGTAGTCGGGCTTGGCCTGAATGGCGGCGAGGAAGCGGTCGTGCGCCTCCTGCGCCCGGCCCTGCTGCAGCAGCGCCGCGCCGAGCAGGGTCAAGGCTTCGGGTTGCGCCGCATCGCGCTTGAGAAAACGGGTCATCAGACCCTCGGCTTCCTTTGGCCGGCCGACCGCCAGCTTGCGCCGGGCGATCTCCAGCGCACCGGTCGGGCCGGGCGAGGGCTTGGAAATGGGTTTGCGATGTTTGGCCATGCGCGGCGAATCGACTCTGCGAAAGCGGGAGGAGAAAGTATCGGGCATTCGTCGGTCTTGCCCAAGCCCATTGGATTGCTTCCGAGTGGCGCTACCCCCGCGCTCCGCGTTGCGGTTAAGATCGCCTCGAAAGAAGTGGGGAAGTGGGGAAGTGGGGAAGGGGAGTTCATGGTGGGCAAGACGAAACGCGGCGCGACGACGCGGGGCCTGTGGCCCGGCGCCCTGTTCGAGAATTTCCACGAGGCGCCGAGCGGCACGGAAAGCGAGCTGGAGCTCTGGTGTTACAGCGACAAACTCTCCTACCATCCCGGCGAGACCCTGGGCCTGCGGGTCAGCACAACGGCCGCCGCCTGGCGCCTCGAGATCAGCCGCGACGGCGCCGCGCCCGAGACGCTGCTGACCCGCGACGGGCTGCCCGGCCAGTACCAGGCGACGCCGGCCGACTGCTCGGCGGTCGGATGCGGCTGGCCGGTCGCCTTCGAGTTGACCCTTCCGGCGGATTGGCGTCCCGGTGGTTATCTGGTCAAGGCGACGGCCGAGGACGCGCGCGGCCGTATCGAGGCGCATCACTTCTTTGTCCTGCGTCCGGCGGTCCGACGGTCGAAAGCATCCGGGCGCCTGCTGCTGGTCGCCGCCACTAGCACCTGGATCGCCTATAACGACTGGGGCGGCTCGAACCACTACGAGGGCATCACGGGTCCGGACGGCGAGCTTTATTCGCCGCGCCTCAGCACACAGCGCCCCTTCAGCCGCGGCTTCTTCTGGCAGCCCGCGGGCGCCCCGCGCATCCCGCTGCAAACGCCGCCGCCGGCCGGCGCCGCGCCGCGCTATCCGCATATGGAGTGGGCCTATGCCAACGGTTTCAGCAAGAAGTACGCCTCGGCCGGCTGGGCCAGTTATGAGCGCCACTTCGTCGCCTGGGCCGAGGCCGAGGGCTACGAAGTCGAGGTGGCGACGCTGCACGATCTGCACTTCGACCCGGCACTTCTGGAAGACTGTCCCTGTGTCGTCTTCGTCGGCCACGACGAATACTGGAGCCGGCCCATGCGGGCGGCCGTCGATGCCTATGTCGAAGCCGGCGGCAAGGTCGCCCGCTTCGCCGGCAACTTCCTGTGGCAGGTGCGCCTGGAGGACGAGGGCGCGACCCAGGTTTGCTACAAGTACCGCGCCCGCGCCGAGGATCCGCTCTATGGCGGCGGCGAGCGGCATCTGACCACGACCTGCTGGGACACGCCCGAGGTCGGCTGGCCAAGCGCCCAGACCTTCGGTCTCAACGCCCTGCGCGGCATGTATGCCGGCTGGGGCGCCTGCACGCCGCGCGCCTCGGGCGGTTATACCGTCTACCGCCCCGAGCACTGGGCGTTCGACGGCAGCGACCTCTACTACGGCGATGTTTTCGGCGCCCGCGACAAGGTCTTCGGCTACGAGGTTGACGGTCTCGAATACGGCTTCAAAGACGGCCTGCCGTTCTCGACCGGTGCCGATGGCGAGCCCGAGGGCTTGGAGATCCTCGCCATGGCGCCGGCCGTGCTCGGCGAGAGCGATCACGGTAACCCCGGCAGCACGCTTTTCATCGGCGATCTGGAACTCGACTTTGCCGCCGAGTCGCTTTACGGCGAAGCGACGGCCGAAACCCGCGAGCGCTGCCGGCGTGGTTCCGGCATGATCGTCAGCTTTCCGAAAGGCAAAGGCGAGGTCTTCCACGCCGGCACCTGCAACTGGGTCGCCGGTTTGAGCGGCCGCGATCCCAATGTCGAACGGATTACCCGCAACGTGCTGGACAAGTTTCTTGGGCGGTAGAGGCCTATTGCGTCGCGGCCAGTGCTTCCGGGGTCAGGTCAATAATTTGTTTTATGAAAACAGTCAGGTTATCGCCGATGGTGTTGCCTGTGAGTTTCACCAGTGCGGCCTCCTCCTTTGAGGCGTTGATAGGCCCTCCGCCTATTGCAAAAACCAGGACGGCAACGCCTGCATGTTCCGCGCTTGTCAGACCATCTGGTCGCTTCCGCGTGCTC
>JAJFGM010000362.1 GCA_021776145.1 Kiloniellaceae bacterium
GGTTCGCGACCTGCACGCCTATTACGGCAAGAGCCACATCCTGCAGGGGGTGCGGCTCGACGTCGGCGCCGGCGAGATCGTCAGTCTTCTCGGGCGCAACGGCGTCGGACGATCGACCACCATCAAGGCCATCATGGGCGAAGTCGAGCCGCGGGGCTCAATCCGCTTCAAGGACGAAGAGATCGCCGGCCTCAAGAGCCATGCCATCGCCCATCGTGGCCTCGGCTACGTGCCCGAGAATCGCGACATCTTTCCGACCCTGACGGTACGCCAGAATCTGATGCTCGGGCAGAAGAGCCGGCGCGGTGGCGGCCGCTGGTCGATCGAGGACGCCTTCGCGCTCTTTCCTAACCTCAGGGAGCGGGCCGACACGGCCGGTGGTGTGCTGTCGGGCGGTGAACAGCAGATGCTGACGATCTGCCGCACCCTCATGGGCGACCCCGACCTGGTGATGATCGACGAGCCGACCGAAGGCCTGGCGCCGCAGATCGTCGAGCGCCTCGCCGCCCTGCTGCAGGAAATTGCCGGCCGCGGCATCGCCATCCTGCTGGTCGAGCAGAAGCTGACCATCGCCCTGCGCATCTCGCGGCGCGTCTACGTCATGGGTCACGGCCGCATCGTCTTCGAAGGCGGCGCCGAAGAGCTGCGCGACAATGAGCAGGTGCGCAAGGAATGGTTGGAGGTGTGAGGAACGGCCCGCGCAATAGGCCAGGCCCGGTCTGAACGTTTCCTGTCGTTCGGCGACAAGCAAAACACCCGCTTTTCTCTAGATTCGCCGGGATTCCCCCTGCGTAGACGGAGAAGCGAAGTATGAGCCAGACAGCGCGTCCCAACATCGTCCTGATCATGGCCGATCAGTTGGCGCCCCAGTTCCTGCCTTGCTATGGCCATCCGCTGGTCAAGGCGCCGGCGATCGCGCGCCTGGCCGACGAGGGTGTGGTCTTCGACGCCGCCTACACCAACGCCCCGCTCTGCGCGCCCTCGCGCTTTGTCATGATGAGCGGGCGCCTGCCGTCGAAGATCGCGGCCTGGGACAACGCCGCCGAGTTCCCCGCCGAGGTCCCGACCTTCGCGCACTACCTCGCGGCCGAGGGCTACCGCACCTGCCTCAGCGGCAAGATGCACTTCGTCGGCCCCGACCAGCTGCACGGCTTCGGCGAGCGCCTGACCACCGACGTCTATCCCGCCGACTTCACCTGGCACCCGGAGTGGGACCGGCCCGAGGCCAGGCTCGACTGGTTCCACAACATGGAGGTCGTCACCAAGGCCGGGGTCTGCACGCGCTCGATGTATCTCGACTACGACGACGAGGCGCTGTTCCAGGCCAAGCGTTATCTCTTCGAGCGCGCCCGCGACGGCGGCAACGAGCCATTTCTCTTGACCCTGTCGATGATTCAGCCACACGACCCCTACCTCTGCCGGCAAGACAAATGGGACCTCTACCACGACGACGAAATCGACCTGCCGCGGGTGCCGCTGGGCAGCGTCGCGGAAGACCCCCATTCCAAACGTCTGCGCCACGGCTACGGCGCCAGCGATCTGGAGCTCGACGAGGCCACGATACGGGCCGCCCGGCGCGCCTATTACGGCGCGGTCGGCGACATCGACGACAAGGTTGCGGAGCTGATGGCGGCACTCGACGAATCCGGGCTCGCCGACAACACCATCGTGATCTTTACCGCCGACCACGGCGACATGCTGGGCGAGCGCGGCATGTGGTTCAAAATGTCCTTCCTGGAGCCTTCGGCGCGGGTGCCGCTCATTGTTCGCGCGCCAAAGCTCTTTTCGCCCCGCCGCGTGCGCGAGACCGTGTCCCTGGTCGACCTTCTGCCGACCCTGGTCGAGTGCGCGCGCGATGGAAAGGCCGGCGACTATGCCACGCCGATCGAGGGGCGCTCGCTGCTGCCGCACTGCGCCGGACAGCCAGGCCATGACGAGGCGATCGGTGAGTATTTCGCCGAGGGCACGGATCGGCCGATCTTTATGATCCGCCGCGGCAGCCGCAAGGTCATCGCCAGCGAGCGCGACCCCCTGCAGGTCTTCGATCTGGCCAGCGATCCCGACGAGACCCGCAACTTGGCTGGCAACCTGGCGGGCAACCCGGACCTGGCGGCGGAGATCGCCGTGCTGCAAACCGAGATCCGCGATGCGTACGATCAGGAGGCACTGACCGCCCGGGTGCTGGAAAGTCAGCGGCGCCGGGCCTTCCTCAAGGGCGTGATGCGCGAACAGGGCGTATCCTGGGACCACCGCCCGGCGGACAACGCCGCTTCCAGCTATGTGCGCAATTCCATGCCGATCTATGAACTTGAAAAACGCGCGCGCTTTCCCAGCGTCTAGACCGCGCTGAGGCTGGAGGTCGTATGGAGCCGGGGCTTAACGGCCCTTGAACAGCGAGCCGAGCAGGCCGCGCACCAGTTCGCGACCAATGCTGCGGCCGGCGCTACGCAGGAGGTTCCCGGCCATGGAACTGAAAGCCGATTGCTTGCGACGGCGCGTTCGGCCTTTGCTGCGGGTCGGCGTGCGGGCGGTCGGGCGGCGTTTCTTTTCGCGTTTCAGGCGCTCTTCTTCCTGGCGCAGCTCCTCGGCGGCCGTTTCGGCACGCTTGCCGAGGATTTCGTGGGCCGACTTGCGGTCGACCGTCTCTTCATAGCGCCCAGCAAGCGGACTGGCGGCCATCACCGCCGCCCGTT
>JAJFGM010000363.1 GCA_021776145.1 Kiloniellaceae bacterium
GGAAGGCATCATTGCATTTTTCGCCGATGAAATCGTTGGCGCCCTCGGCGCCGATGCCGCAGAACGCGTCGATATAGGTCTTCAGGTCGGCAGAGATGCGGGCAAGCTGTTGGTGACGTTCGGACAAGGTTCCACCTCGACGTTGGTATAGGAACAATGGGACGTCAGAGTATCAGGAAATTCGTTGTAAGGTAGCGGCACGATACTTTGCTGTTGCCGGCAGGTCTCGCTGGTTTTGTCGCAGGCCGCCCCGAATGTTGGATGCGGGGGGCCTCGCATGTGGTTTGCCGATCCACCCCTGGCGCTCTTGGCGGTTGGTTGGGGAATGCCGGCGCTTGTGGCGATGTTTGTGGGGATCGCGGCAATGCTGCAGCTGCGGTCGTTCGGGCGGGATCTGCCGCGCATGGACTGTGCCGGCGACATCTGCCGATCTTAGTTTTTGCTTTGCTTGGCGGCGCGGCGGTTGATGCCGTCATGGCGTTCGCGAATTTCCGGCGGCCAGGAATTCTTGATGAAGGCGAGCACGGCGCGGATCTCGTCGTCCGTCAGTTCGCCGCCGTATCCCGGCATATCGCTTTCATAGGTGCCGCCGACAAAGGCGGCCGGGCCAGCCTTCGTGAGCTCGAAGAGCTGTTGGTCGGGATGGTGCCAGGTGTGCCCGGAGACATCGTGCGGTGGCGCCGGCAAGCGGCCGTCGTCGCGCCGCTCGCGCCAATCCGCCTGGCCCTCGAGTTCGGCGCCGTGGCAGGCGGCACAGTGCTCGACGTAAAGCTCTTCGCCCAGGGCGACGACGTTGGCATCGCGGTCATCGATGAGCCGCTCCGCCGCGGCGTTGGCGAAATAGCGGTAGGCGCCGCCACCTAGCAGGGCAAGGGCGATGATTCCGAGAACCGCAAGGACGCCCCTGCGGCGCGTGCTCATGACCGCAGCCTGACCATGCGGCTGGCGAGGTCGTCGAGGATCGGGCAGTCGGGCCGGTCGTCGCCGTGGCAGGCGTCGATCAAATTGGAGAGCACGGCGCGCATGCCGCGCAGCTCCTCGATCTTGCGGTCGATGTCGGTCAGGCGCGCCTGGGCCAGGCGTTTCACTTCGGCGCTGGCGCGGTTCTGGTCGTCGTAGAGCGACAGCAGGCTGCGGCATTCGTCGACGGTGAACCCCAAACCGCGCGCACGCTGTACGAAGCGCAGTTTATGTATCTGCGGCTCGGCGTAGTGGCGGTAGCCGTTGCCGCGGCGGTCGGCGACAACGAGGCCGATGGATTCGTAGTAGCGGATGGTTTTCGGGGGCAGCCCGCTCGCTTCCGCAGCCTGTCCGATATTCATAGCTTGACACTTCTCAGCCTCAGCGCGTTACCGACGACCGAAACCGACGATAGACTCATCGCGGCGGCGGCGAAAACGGGCGACAACAAAATCCCGAAGAAAGGGAACAGCACGCCGGCGGCAACGGGCACGCCAGCGGAATTGTAGACAAAGGCAAAGAACAGGTTCTGCCGGATGTTGCGCATGGTTGCCTGCGCGAGCCGGCGTGCCCTGACGATGCCATTCAGGTCGCCTTTCACCAAGGTAATCCCCGCGCTTTCGATCGCGACATCGGCCCCGGTCCCCATGGCAATTCCCACATCCGCCTGGGCGAGAGCAGGCGCGTCATTGACGCCATCACCCGCCATCGCGACCTTGGCGCCACCAGCCTGCAACTCACTGATGATCCGCGCCTTGTCTTCCGGCAGTACGTCGGCGCGGATCTCGTCGATGCCGAGCCGTGACGCCACCGCTTTTGCGGTTCTTTCATTGTCGCCGGTCGCCATCACAATGCGCAGACCTTCGGAATGCAATTCTCTCAAGGCTTCCAGTGTGGTTTCCTTCACCGGGTCGGCGACGCTGACAAGTCCCGCGATACGACCCTCGACGACAACGAACATGACCGTTTCGCCCTGGTCTCGACGCTGGTTTGCCACGTCACTGAAGGGGCTTCCCTCCAGTCCCAGGTCGGCAATCAGCCTTGCGTTGCCAAGGGCCGTCATCTTGCCGTCGACTTCACCCTTAACTCCCTTGCCGGTGATTGCCTCGAAACGGCCGGCCTTCGAGAGGCCGATCCCGCGTTCCTCCGCGCCGGCCACGATCGCTTCGGCGAGCGGATGTTCGCTGCCGCGCTCGAGCGACGCGGCGAGGCGCAATAGCTCATTCTCGTCGATGTCCTCGTCTGGAAGTACGGCGACCAGCTTGGGTTTCCCCACTGTCAGTGTGCCGGTTTTGTCGACGATCAGAATATCGACCTTGGCGAAACGTTCGAGCGCTTCGGCGTTCTTGATCAATACGCCGGCCTGCGCGCCGCGGCCTGTCGCTGTCATGATCGACATCGGAGTAGCAAGACCCAGGGCGCAAGGGCAGGCGATGATCAGTACCGAGACCGCCGCGACCAAGGCATAGGCCATTGCCGGCGCCGGCCCCCAGATCGACCAGGCGACGAACGCGACCACGGCGACGAAAATGACTGTCGGAACGAAGTATGCCGCCACCCGATCCGCCAGCTTCTGTATTGGCGCCCGGCTGCGTTGAGCCTGGGCAACCATGTTGACGATCTGCGACAGCACCGTATCGGCACCGACACGCTTTGCCTCGATGATCATGGATCCTCTGCCGTTGATCGTGGCACCGGTGACAGGATCGCCGAGTGATTTTTCGACCGGGACGGGTTCACCGGTCAACATCGACTCATCGACTGATGAATGGCCCTCTACGACGATGCCGTCGACCGGCATCTTGTCGCCCGGTCGCACCCGAAGGTGATCGCCGACCTGAACGCCTTCGAGGGGGATATCTTCCTCGCGCCCGTCCGGCCGAATGATTCTCGCGGTCTTGGCCGCGAGGTCCAAAAGCGCGCGTATCGCACCGCCGGTCTGCTCCCGGGCGCGCAGTTCCAATACCTGCCCCAAAAGCACCAACACCACGATGACCGCCGCCGCTTCGTAGTAGACGCCAACATGTCCGTCGGCACCGCGGAATCCAACCGGAAAGATGCCCGGTGCGACCGTTGCCACGAGGCTGAAGACATAGGCCGCGCCGACGCCCATGGCGATAAGGGTGAACATGTTCAGGCTGCGATTTACCACGGATTTCCAACCGCGCACGAAAAATGCCATACCGCACCACAGGATGACCGGTGTCGCCAAGACGAATTCTCCCCAGATCGCGATCCCTTCGCCAACCCACTTGCGAACGGGTAGCCCCAGCATTGGCCCCATGGTCAGCACGAGGATTGGAATTGTCAGGGCCACACCGATCCAAAAGCGGCGCGTGAAATCGACGAGTTCCGGGTTGGGGCCAGCGTCGGCTGCCGGGACGCCCATGGGCTCCAGCGCCATGCCGCAGAGCGGACAATCGCTGGGGCCCTCGGTAATGATCTCGGGGTGCATTGGGCAGGTGTAGAGCGTTCCCTCCGGCATGGCCTCGGGTGCCGGCAGACCTTTGAGGTAAGTGTCCGGGTCGTTCTCGAACTTGTCCTGGCAGCCCGAGGAGCAAAAATAGAAGCGTTGGCCAGCGTGTTTGCCGACATGCCGTGCCGTTGCCCGCTCGACACTCATGCCGCAAACCGGGTCGGTAGCCTTGATGTAATCCTGCGGAGACGCCTCGAATTTTTTGCGGCAGGGTGAAGCGCAGAAGTGATAAACGCGGCCTTCATGTTCATGTGTCGGCTTGTCGGCCCGCGGATCGACCGTCATCGCACAGACGGGGTCCCTGACGACATGTGCCGCATCGTCACCGGGATTGAATGAGTGCGCTTGAGAAACCATGGGTCGGATGCCTCCCGACGTGACTTGGCCGCGTTTGGATGGCGGAATAGCCCATAGATAGACATTCCACTAACTGGAAGGTCAAGAGTCTGTGTGAACAAACATGATTCGCTCTACATCACAAAGTTAGAGCAGATTCACCGGGTCAATGGATCGCCGCTTGCGATTCCATGTGACCCGGATCTGCTCCAGGCGGTCGCCCGGTTCCGCCGCGGGCACTTTGGATTACTGTTCCACCGAATTGGAAATGGCCTACAAGTCGGATGACCGCCATTGCGATCTGATTTTCTGCATTCGATCCTCGCTTAGTCAACTGTGAGGCGGCCCCCGATCGCGAAGGCTGCCGGCCCGGTGGTCGCGTCAAATCATTGTTGCCAATTAAATGGATCTCTCGCCATTGACGTTCATCGCGATTTAACCAAATTGCCGCAAGGTTACGATATTGGCCGCAATCGCTGTCGGACCGCAATTTTGGAGCCGCATAAAATAAAAAATACTTCCAACGGCGAAAAAATTCCTTCAGGTACTTGACCTTACACCAAGGGGAAGGTCCATATCCCGAGAACACCGAAGCGGAACACAGGCGCAGCAAGCGATGGATTTGACGGACGGCATGAAGTGGCAGGCGAGACGATTGGGCCAGATCTTGGCCTTTATTGCCGTGCTGTTTTTGGCCGTAAATCCGCACCCGCTCCACGCGCACTCGGACAATGACGCGGGACACGGTCACTCCGGATTCTTCTGTGAAGCGCTGGACGCCGATCCGTTGTCGTTGGACCAGGATAACGGCGGACAGAAGTCCCATGGCGATTGCACACATCACTTCGATCCACTGGTACGGGTGCAAACTGTGGAAGGGGTTTCTTACATACACCTTGCGGCGCAACGGCCTCGTCTAAAGCCGGCTCGCCAGCAAACCCCGACCTTCGATCCCCCGCCACCTCGAACTCCCTCCTGACAGCCAATCCGCATTTCCGAACGCATCGGATTGCCCAGACAAATAGGTCTGGGTCCGCATGAACGGAGATGCCCGTTCCAACACCACCGGGATGAAAAGTCGGCTTGCGCGCGAAGTTTCGCGAGGGCGTAAAGTTTGCCCGTCGCGTTGCTAAGTGTCTGACCGCCGAAGGGCGAAGCATCAGCAGCTTACGCAATGCTCCGTCGGCCCTCATTTCAAAGGGTTGGACCACCCGAATTCTGTCGTACGTAGCGTTGCGGTCTTGCTGCATTGCATGGCGGGCCGACGCGGCCATCTACCCACACCACCAATCACCTTAAAGGAACCAGTTCATGTCTGTTAGATTTTCCCAGCCCCTTCTCGCCCTCGCTGTTGCCGTGGTCTTGGCCGCGTCCGGTACGGCCTATGCCGCCGGGTCTCACAAGGGCGGCCACGGCCACGGAGACAGCGATGCCACGGCTTTTGGTCAACCGGGCGAAGCATCGGAGGCTGACCGCACCATCGAAATTGTCATGGCCGACAATTATTTCGAGCCGGAGAACCTCATCATTCAGGCCGGCGAAACGGTTCGCTTCGTGATCAAGAACGAGGGCGAATTCCTGCACGAATTCAATCTGGGTTCCGCAGCCATGCATGCCGAGCATCAGGAGGAGATGATGACCATGATGGAACATGGTATGCTTACCGCCACTGGCGTCAACCAGGACATGATGAAAATGGACCACTCGGCCACCGGTATGTCGGGCCATGTCCACGATGACCCCAATAGCGTCCTTGTCGATCCTGGTGCGACGCAAGAACTCGTTTGGACCTTCGCTGAAGCCACCGATCTCGAATTTGCCTGCAACGTTCCCGGTCATTACGACGCTGGAATGATGGGCGAGATCAAGTTCGTCGCGCCTGCCAAGGCCGATAGCTGAGCCTGGCCAGATAACGGACCAGAAAACGGAGAAAACAAAATGGGCTACGGAACACCTAAGCTTCTTGGGCGAATGGTGACCAGGTCCGCGGCAATTGCAGGGGTCGTGTCGGCGCTGTTCGGCGCGACCCCGACGCTGGCGGGCACTTACGATCTCACCATCGGAGAAACGACGATTAATGTCTCCGGCACGGAGCAAACCGCGCTCGGTATCAATGGTCAGGTACCGGGGCCGACCCTGCGTTTCAAGGAAGGCGAGGAGCTGGTCATAAACGTGACCAACACGCTGAAAGAGGATTCCTCAATTCACTGGCACGGCTTGATCCTGCCCTACACCGAGGACGGCGTGCCTGGCATCAGTTTCGACGGTATCAAACCCGGCGCGACCCATACCTACCGTTTTACGGCCCGGCAAAGTGGAACCTATTGGTACCATAGCCATTCGGGCCTGCAGGAACAGTCCGGGGTCTACGGCTCGATCGCGATCGAGCCCAAGGGCCGTGAACCGTTCCGCTACGACCGCGAGTATGTGGTCGTGCTGTCGGATTGGCACGACACGAAACCCGAAAAAATTCTCGCCAACCTCAAGAAGCAGTCGGACTACTACAACTATAACCAACGCACCTTGTTGAGCTTCTTCGACGAGGCCGGGCAACGCGGATTTGGAGCCGCCTTGGCCGACCGTCTGAACTGGGGCGAGATGCGCATGACCCCGACCGATATCGCTGACATCAGCGGTTATACCTTCCTGGTCAACGGCAAAAATCCCGAACAGAACTGGACCGGACTGTTCGAGCCGGGCGAGCGCGTTCGATTGCGCTTCATCAACGCCGCAGCCATGAGTTATTTCGACGTGCGGATTCCGGGCCTCAAGATGACGGTCGTGAAGGCCGACGGTAACAACGTGCAGCCGGTCAAGGTCGACGAGTTCCGCATCGCGGTCGCGGAAACCTACGACGTCATCGTGCGGCCGACCGAGGATCAGGCCTATTCGATCGTTGCCGAGCCCATGGCGCGTACCGGCATGGCGCGTGGCACGCTGGCGCCCCGAGAGGGAATGGCGGCGGCCGTACCCGCGGGCCGCGATCGCCCGCAGCTGACGATGGCCGATATGGGTCACGGCAGCATGGCGGGGATGGACCATAGCCAAATGGGCGGGCAGATGCAGGACATGTCCGAACCGGCCGCGGAAGACGATCAGATGGCGGGCATGGATCATTCGGCGATGAGCCAGGATTCGATGGCGGGCATGGATCATTCGGCGATGAGCCAGGATTCGATGGCGGGCATGGACCATTCGGCGATGAACCAGGATTCGATGGCGGGCATGGACCATTCGGCAATGGCTGGGAAGGCCATGCCGCGACAGGATCCCTTCTATGCGCCCGGCAGTGGCCTCGTGCCGCGCGCGGAGAACGGCGGCAAGTTCCTCTCCTATGCCGACTTGAAGGCGCAAAAACCGCTCTACGAGGAACGCGAGCCGACCCGAGAGATCGAGATCAGGCTGACCGGAAACATGGAACGGTACTTCTGGTCGATCAACGACGAGAAGTATTCCGAGGCCGAGCCGATCCGTTTGAAGTACGGCGAGCGCGTCCGCTTCAAGTTCGTCAACGAGACGATGATGAGCCACCCCATGCATCTGCATGGAATGTGGACCATCCTTGACAACGGCAATGGCGCAAATAACCCGATCAAGCACACGGTCAGCATTGCCCCGGGCACCACCGTCTTGGCCGAGGTCGAGGTCGATGCTCCCGGTCAGTGGGCCTTTCACTGTCACCTGATGTACCACATGGCCACCGGCATGTTCCGCAAGATCATCGTCGAGGGCGGCCCGCAGACCGCCAGTCTCGAATAGGGGAGGGTGCAATGTCCTTGATGACGATAAGGCGTGGCCTCGCGGTGACACTGTTCGCGGTGGCCATAGCCGTGGCGGCACCGCGCACCGCTGCGACCGCGGCCGAACTCGACGACCAAATCTTCACATTCTTTCAAATGGATCAGAACGAGTACCGTCTGAGCGACGGTGACGATTCCTATGTTTGGGAGGCGCAGGGCTGGGTCGGCACGGATGTCAACAAACTCGCCTTCAAGACGGAAGGCGAAAAGGTGATTGAGGGGGACCTTGAAGAAGCCGAAGCCCAGCTTCTCTACAGTCGGCTGGTCTCGGATTTCTTCGATGCGCAAATCGGTGTTCGCTACGATTTCGAACCGGACCCGGAACGCGCCTTCGCGGTCCTTGGCCTGCAAGGTCTGGCGCCGCAGTTCTTCGAGGTCGACGCGGCCGTTTTCCTCAGCGAGGACGGCGATGTCTCGGCGCGCTTGGAAGCGGAGTACGAACTCCTGATCACCCAGAAGCTGGTCTTGCAGCCCGGCATCGAGTTCAACGCCGCCGCCCAGGATGTCAAGGAACTGGGTATCGGGTCGGGTCCGACGGACTTCGAGGTGGGCCTGCGTCTGCGCTACGAGATCACCCGCGAATTCGCACCCTATATCGGCATCAACTACGAACGTGACCTTTTCGACACGGCCGACTTCACGCGAGAGGAAGGTGAAGATGTCGATACGGTGTCCCTGGTCGCCGGCCTTCGCTTCTTTTTCTGACTGCTTTAGCAAAAACCCACGCAGCAGCAACAGGTTCTGTTGGTTGTCGTATGAGGTGGCTACGAATTCGTTGTTACCGGATTCGGCTTCACTGTTGCGTGGACGATCATCTCGCTGCGACGTGACACTAACCGGTTAAAACAGAGGCGGTCTGCGGGTCGAAGTGCGATTGCCGAGGCGCTGAGCCTCGATGCGATCGAATGGCACGCTCCAAGTTTGGTGATTCGATGGACATACAAGAATTGCTACGCAGCGCCGAGTTGGACGCTGAAAAGACATCGGCGGTTATCCGGGTGGTGGTTTTTGTCACCTTGGCGTCGGTCATCTTCTCCGCCGACGTAAGCGGCGGGTCCTCAGCGTCGATTGGAGTGATGATCGGAGTCTACGGCCTTGGGTCGATCCTTGGCCTGATCCTGGCTTGGCGTGGGGTATTCCATCCACGGGTTCCGTATCTCTTCGTGACCTTCGATGTGATCCTTGTCTCCGCGCAGATCCTGATGCTCGCCGATCTAATGGGCATGGGCTCGTCCTTTACCTTTGCACTTCCCGCCGTCGGCCTCATCTTCGTGATCCTCGTGCACGCCTCCATGCGTTACCGCCCCTGGCTGGTCATATACGCGGCGGGTCTTTTTCTGGCCGTCCTCAATTTTGGTGGCCTCGTGTTTCCGCAGGACCAGACGATAACGCGCGGGATGCGAATGATGGGGCAGGCGGGAATGGGATCGCTGATGCTCTACCAGATTCTGCCGGCGACACTCGTTGTACTCGCCGCATTCATACTCTTTGTCACGAACCGCCGGACCCGGGCCTTGCTCATGAAGTCGATCACTCAGACGAACCGAGCCGCCAAGCTATCGCGTTATTTTTCGCCGAACCTCGCCAACAGCCTCGCCGAGGGTAACGATGCTCAACTGCTTGCGGGCCGCCGCGTGTCAGCCGCGGTGATCTTTGTCGACATCCGCGGGTTCACGTCTTTGGGCGAGGCAATGACGCCGGAAGAGCTCTCATCTTTTCTTTCGGACTTCAGAAATCGCCTGACGCGGCCGATATTTGAGCTCGGCGGGACGGTGGATAAATTCATTGGCGACGCCATCATGGCGGTGTTCGGAACGCCGATACAACGCGGGGATGACGCAGCGCGTGCCGTAAATTGCGCGCTGAAGATCCTCGACGCGGCAAGAGTCTGGTCCGCAGACAGGGAACGATTGGGCAAAGCGCCGGTCGAGATTGGTATTGGCGTGCACTTCGGCGAGGTCTTCGCGGGTGCTCTGGGCGGCGAACAGCTTTTGGAATATACCGTCATCGGCGACACGGTAAATATTGCGGAACGCCTGGAAGGCCTCAGCAGAACTGTCGGCAGCCCGCTCGTCGTCTCTGCGGCTCTGTTGGACGCCGCTGGTGAGGCGCAGGGTAAAGCGCAGTGGCGAAGGCTGCCGTCACAGCAGCTTAAGGGGCACCGCCAAGCGATAGATGCCTTTTGCCTTGAAGCACCGTCCTGACCTCGCACGTTGTCCCCGTGGGTCACTTCGTTTCACTGGGCTCGTCATGAGCCAAAGCAATTGATGATCTGAGTTCCGCCTTGCGACCTGCATCGAAACCGGCCGGTCGCTTGCCTGGGCATCAACCAAACGGCGGGGTTGTCAATCGGATTTGATGTCGATCAATGCTTTGAAAACCACCCAAGGTAGGTTCAGGCGACGCGCGGTGTCGGAACTCGTTCTTCAAATGGGAGGACGATCGACGGTCGTTGGCATCAAAAAGTCTCGCTGCTGATTTGGCGGCCAGCAAAGTACGAAAGACCTCTTTTTACCACACGCTATCGGTCTTCCGGGCCATGCTGCCTGGCGAGATCACCGGAGCACTCCGGACGACGAAACCAATGGCCGCCGCACCTGATTGCCAAATGGGCCGGCTGCAACTCGCGCCGAAAGGAAGAAAACAATGAATCGCACATTCGCGTGGCTCGCCACGATACCGAGCGTTCTGACCCCGGCTGTAGCCATGGCGCAACAGAACCAGGGCCCCGGCTATGGGCCGCACATGTGGAACGGCGGCTGGCACGGCTGGTTCTTCGGCCCAATTATGATGCTGGTGTTTCTTGCCGTCGTCGTGGTGGTCGTCGTGCTTCTGGTGCGTTGGTTCGGCCGGCCGGGGCATGGCGCTGGTCTCGATAGTCACCCCGGCAAGACGCCTTTGGACATTCTCAAGGAACGTTTCGCCAAAGGCGAGATCGACAAGGAAGAATTTGAAGAGCGTCGCCGAGTGCTGGCCGAATAATCTGGTGCTGTCCCCGAGCCGGGTTACAAGGGAATTCGGTCGCTTCGGACACCAAGTGCCGACCAGCGACGTGGCCCTTGCCGGATTTCAGGCGGGGTCTTCCTCGACCTCTTCCACCTTCGAGGGAAGCGTGGGTTTTCTGCCGGCCTCGTCGCGGCCTTTTGCGCGACGCTTGCGGCGCGCCGCAAGCTGTTTCGTCCGACGCTCCCGTTCGGCGCGGTATTCCTCTAGATCAATAACCTCACCCATGGTGCCAATCGCTCCGCAGATGTGTCACTCTGCAAATCGCCCCGCCGGCAACGGCGGTAAGGTTTGCCGGACCCTGCACGTTTTTGTAGCTTAGCGAAATTGACGCGCCGCGCAACGGCGACGACACGCATTGGCGTTCTGGCGCGATCAAACCTTCGGAACTCCTCGTTAGGACAGCGCGCTTGAAAAAGTTGCTTTTCATTCTCCTCGGCCTGGCGGTCGTGATCGTGGCCGCGGTCTTCGTGGTCCCGGGTCTGGTCGACTGGAATGCCCACAAGGATCGTGTCACGGTCGAGGTCGAAGCCGCCACGGGACGCGCCATGACCATCGAGGGCGACATCAGTTTGTCGCTGTTGCCGACTCCGGCGCTTTCGGCCAGCAAGATCAGCCTCGCAAACATCGAAGGCGGGTCGGCGGATCATCTGATCAAGCTTGAAGAGTTGCGCGTGCGTGTGGCCTTGATGCCCCTGTTGCAAGGCAAGATACAGGTCGAAAGTTTCACCTTGATCGAGCCGGAAATTCTCCTGGAGGAACTGCCGGACGGACGCCGCAACTGGGAATTTCAGCCAAGCGAGGCCGCATCCACCGACGCGTCCGCGGGCCAGGCGGGAGACGCGGCGCCGTCCGATGGCGGCGGATTGGCCGGGCAAATTCGATTCGACAGGGTTGAAATCGAGGGCGGCAGCCTGGTCATCGCGACACCCGATTTCAACGACCGCATCGACGACCTCGACGCGCAGATATCGGCCGATACCTTGCATGGTCCCTATTCGATCGCAGGGACGGCGAAAGTGCGCGGATTGGCGCCACGCTTCAACATCGCCGTTGGGCGCTTGGTCACAGATGGCGCCTCGAGCCTCAGTTTCGAGGCCTTTCTGGGCGACGCCGTGTTGCAGTTCAGCGGCGCTCTTTCCAATCATCCCGGCGGGAGCTCGCTACGCGGCAACCTGCGTGTTGAGGGGCAATCATTAAGCGCCCTGGCCAGCGAAATGGCTGGTGATGCCGCCGCGCCTCTAGATCGTTTCACGCAGGCCTTCAGCCTGTCCACGACCGTCTCCGCCGATCAAAAGAGTGTGAAGGCCGAGAAAATCGCTTTGCGTCTCGGCGACGTGTCGCTTAGTGGAGAACTCGTAGCGGCCCTTGCCGACAGGCCGGAAATTAGTATCGATCTGGCGGTCAAACGCCTTGATTTGGACGATTTCTTTCCGCCAAACCAAACAGACGAGCCGGCGCCGATCGAGGTCGGCGAAAGCGAGGCGGTGCCGACCCAGAGTCCGACGGCGCCCGGCGCCGGTAGGGAACCCGCCTTTGCCTTGCCCAGTGACGTGAACGTCGCAGTGCGGGCCTCGGTGGAGGCGCTGGTCTACCGCCAACAGGTCGTCCGTCAGCTCCGGGTGGAGGCGCGGCTTGTCGACGGCGAACTCGATCTGACACGGTTTATCGCCCTTTTGCCGGGCGGCTCCGATGTTGCCTTGACTGGCAAGGTGACACCTGGCGAAACGGGGCCGCGTTTCGATGGCAGTCTCGAGGCGGCATCCGACAACCTGCGTGGCCTTTTGGCCTGGATCGGCGTGGATGTTGCCGCGGTACCTTCCGACCGTTTGCGCAAGATGAGTTTCAGCAGTCAGTTGGCGGTAACGCCCGAGCAACTGACGGCGACGCGGCTGGACCTGCGGCTCGATGTCAGCCGTATCACCGGCGGAGTTGCGATCGCCCTGCGCGAAAGGCTCGGCCTCGGCATTGGTCTCAAACTCGACAAAATGAACTTGGATGCTTATCTGCCGCCGGCCCAGGCGGGGGAGTCGAGCGATCAGCAGGCCTCTCAACAAGCTGCGTTCGCCGACGGCACGGCCGCTGCCGACAACACGGCGACGGAGAATCAGCCAAAGCCGGATGCTTTGGCGCATTTGGCCGGATTCGATGCCAATATGGATATCAAGGTTGGCAACCTGACCTATCAAGGCATGCCCATTCACGACGTGCATCTTGATGGGACGCTGCAAAACGGCGCGCTGACCGTCCGGCAATTCCGGGTCGGTGACGTTGCTGGGGCGAGTGGACAGTTTGTTGGCAAGGTGAGTGGCCTGGAGGGGACGCCGAGCCTTGACGGCCGGGTCGATTTCGACACGCGGGCGGCTGGCCGGTTGGCCAAGCTCGCCGGGCTCGATGCCGGCGCCGTCGGGCCCATCGAAGAGATCTCCGTGCGCGCCGACCTTGCCGGCTCGATGGAGGCCTTGTCGTTCGATGGCAATGTGGCGACGCTTGGCGGGACCTTCAATTTGACTGGGCTCGCCAAACCGGAAGACGGCAGCTTCGACTTTCAGTTCGACGCCGGTCATCCGTCGCTGCCGGGATTGCTGCACGCCGCCGGCGCGCCCGTCGCGCTCAACCCAGCGCTAGGCCAACTGGAATTCAGCGCCCGTGTCAGCGGCACACCGCTTGCCTTGCGGGCCGACGATCTACGTGCCGATTTCGGCGGCATCAAGATGGCGGGTGCCATGCAACTCGACCTGAGCGGCGATAAACCGAAGTTAGGTCTGGACCTCGATACCGGTGATCTACGCCTCGATCAGATCCTTGCTCAGGACAGCGGCGGCGGCGGTGGCCAGGGCGGCGCGCTACATCCGCGCTGGTCTCGAGAAAGCATCGATGTCACGGTTCTGGAAAACCTTGACGCCGACCTTAATATCCGCTCCACGGCCATTCTCGCTGGCGGCGTGCGTCTCGACCAGGCGACGCTGGTCGCCGTGCTGCGGGATGCGGTGGTCGATCTGCAACGATTGAGCGGGGTCTTTTATGACGGCGCTGTGCTCGCGTCGGGGCGCATCCAGGGCGGCGCGGCGTTGGCCGCCGAGCTCGATCTGGGTGTGAAGGGCATGAACCTGCAGCGCCTGTTGCGCGAATTTGCCGACAATGACAGGTTCAGCGGGCCGTTGGACGTCAAGGCGCGCCTTTCCAGCCGCGGCCGGAGCGAGGCCGATCTGGTCAGCAACCTGTCCGGCGAAGGCGAGTTTAGCGGCGGCCTGATCGTCAAAATGAAGGTCGAAGAACAGGCCGCGACCGCTCTGCTCGGTCTTCTCGGTAAAAAGGTCAAAGAGGTGCGTGGCCTGTCCGACGCGACGGCGGTGCTTTTCCAGGCTTTCGCCGGGCCGCCGTCGGATATCGCGGGAACCTTCGCGGTTGCGCAGGGGCTGCTGACGACCCGTGATACCAAGATCAGCGGACGTGACGCGACGGCGGAGACGACCGCCGACATCTCCTTGCCGGCCTGGCAGATGGACAGCCGCACAACCGTCTATCGCAGTGTCGACCCGCAAACACCCTACTTGACGGCGGCGGTGCGCGGTCCAATCAACGGACCCAACGTCAAGATTGGCGGACAGCCCTTCCAACGCCGTACGGACGAACCGGCGACCAGCCAACCCGCGGCAGCGAGCGGACCGCAGCCCAGCGGTGCGCAGCCAACGGGGTCCGGCACGGCGCAGCCTTCGCAGCAGCCGCAGGATCTCAAAAAACTCAAACCGAAAGACGTCTTGAAACAACTGCTCAAGGGCTTGGAATGAAGCGGCTTGGCGCGCGGGTGTTCATAGGCCGCCGGTGGCATTGGCCAAGAGATAGACGCGGATAGCGCTGGAGAGATTGCCGTCGCGGTCGCGGTCGATCTCCTCGACAAGGGCGTTTATCGAGCAGTCGCGCAGAGCGGCCTGGCGTTTCAGCGCCTCCCAGAAGGCGGCTTCAAGCGAAATGCTGGTCTTATGCCCGGCGACAGTAACCGACCGCTTGACGATTTTCTGTGACATGTCTGGCGTCTGCGACATGAATGCGCCTCGGCGATGCCGTGGCTATGGTTTGCGGTTGACGCTCTTACGCGCCGGCCTACGGGCCGCGCGTTTTGCCGCAGTCTTGGGTTTCGCCGCGGCCTTGGATCTTGACGGGGGCCTGGGTTTTGCCGGGGCTTTCGCTTTTGCCGCAACTTTCGCTTTTACGGGGGCTCTCTTGGCCGCCTTCAGCGGGGCTCGTTGCTTGGTCTTGGCGGCGGGTTTTCTCGGTCCCAGCATGCCGCGGGGATCGACCCATTTGTCGAAGTCCGCGGCGCTGAGCAGACCCAGGGCGACAGCGGAGTCCTTCAGGGTCGACTGCTCGGAATAGGCTTTCTTGGCCACCTTGGCCGCGTTGTCGTAACCGATGTGCGGGTTCAAGGCGGTGACCAGCATCAACGACTGCTGCATGAGCTGGGTGATACGGGCCTCGTTGGCCTCGATGCCGTCAACGCAATTTTCGCGGAAGCTGTCGCAGGCATCGCCGATGAGTTTGGCCGACTGCAGCAGGGAATAGATCATCACCGGCTTGAAGACGTTGAGTTCGAAGTGCCCATTCGAGCCGGCGATGCTGACGGTGGTGTGGTTACCCATGACCTGGGCGCAGACCATGGTCATGGCCTCGGCCTGAGTCGGATTGACCTTGCCCGGCATGATCGAGGAGCCTG
>JAJFGM010000364.1 GCA_021776145.1 Kiloniellaceae bacterium
GCTATCGATGCGGAGGACATGGAGTCCTATTGGGCGCCTTACCGCGCTCTGATCCATGCGATGACCCGGGACGGTGCCGCGGCGTTGCAGGAGTTAGTCGAGCAACGATTCGGCCTAGCCGCGGCCAAGCCACTGCTGGCCGGTCTGGAGGCACTGCCGTTGAATGAATTGGCTTGTGCGTGGGCCGGCAATGAGGAGTACGAACCGCCCGCGGGGTCGGCCGAGGCACCAGGGTGGCGCGCGCAGGAACTGCGGATCAGTTACAAGCCTAGCGGACACAAGGATCCCGTGATGCGGGCCTGGCTCGACGCCGCCTCGGCGCTGGCCGAAAATGCGGACGATTCCGCGCCAGCCTCCGGTGTGGCCAATCTGCTGCTTTCGGAAAAGGATGGTCCGGGCAGCTGCACCACCTGCCATCTGGTAACGGATCGCGCGCAAACCGAAGCTCCCGACCTGGCCGCAAGCGCAAGAGATTCGGAAGTCGTTGTCGCTTCGCTAAATTGGGCCCCAAAGTTGTCCGAGCGACCGCATGTCGCATATTCACACCGCCCCCACATCAACCTATTGGGACCTGGAACCCGGTGCATAAATTGCCACAAGCTGGACAAAGGGTTAGGATCCAACGTTAAATCGGATACGACCAGCGGGGAGGCGCCTTCGCAATTGTCTGTCGGCGGCTTCCTACCAATTTCGGCCGGTTTGTGCCGAGACTGTCATATGGAGGGCGACGTGCGACAGGATTGTCGAACCTGCCATCGCTATCATGGACAACAAAGTTTTCGGAAGCGGATGTTCCTGAATGAATGACGATCGCGGGCGGCAAGCGGCTACTATGGAGCCCCTAAACCTGGGCTTGAACCGTCGCTCGGCGCCTGTGAAGATTGCGGTAGGTAACCACAGCGGTTTTGAGGTAAATAACTACGACGGTTAGAGAATTAGGCTCGGAGATCTTTTGACAACGACGCAAGCGAGGGACGCTCGATGGCCAAACACCGAATACTGATTTCGATTTTGGGTGTAGCGGTAGGTGCCGTTGTAATTTCGAGTTGTGTGTTGGCTACGGCATTGGAAACTTTGTCTCCCGTTGCGGAAAGCGGGCAAGTCCACATCAACTTACCGGACTCAATCGTAGTCGGGATCTTTGACGATCCGCGCGGTTCCGCGAACTCCGCGGACGCCTCCGAAATCCAGGTCGCGGCCGGTGCGACGGATGCCCGCCTCAGTGGCGACGCGACAAACTCCGGGCAACTGGCCCAGACCACCGAGGACGCCCACGAAGACCTGTTCGCGGAACAGCGCTATCCTTCGGCGGCGACCTGCGGCTCCTGCCACCCGAAACACTACAAGGAATGGTCGGTGTCGCAACATTCCTATTCTCAGCTGAGCCCGGTCTATCTTTCGCTCAACAACAAGATCAACGAACTGGCCAACGGGTCGAACGGAGACTTCTGCCTGCGCTGCCACAATCAGGTCGGCGCCAACCTCGGCGAAAACTCTTTCGTTTCCAATCTCGAACGGCACCCGACATCGCGCGAAGGCATTACCTGTGTCGTCTGTCACCGCATTGAAAAGAATTTCAACAAGGCCAGCGGCCGTCTGGCCCTGGTCGAAGGCGGGCTGACCGAACCGATCTACGGCCCGACGGGCAACAGTGAATTGGAGCGTGTTCTCGACAAGGCCCAGGATTTCGGCGTGGTGACGGACCCGACTGAACGCGGGCAGTTGATCCACAAGGAGGTCAAGAAGTTTACCGGTATTTCGACACCCGTTTTTTGCGGCTCCTGTCACGACGTAACCCTTTTCAACGGGTTCCGGCTCGAAGAGGCCTACAGCGAATATCGGACCTCGCCGGCGGCGGCGAGAGGCGAGACCTGCCAGGACTGTCATATGGGCAAGATCCAGGGCAAGGTCTCGGGCTATGAGCACGGACCGGCCGCCGTCGTGGACGGCACGGCAACCGAACCGAGAAAGCTGACCAGCCATTACTTTAGCGGTCCCGACTATTCGGTGATCCACCCCGGGATCTTCCCCCACAACTCCGATGCCCAGCAGATGGCGACCCTGGCCGAATGGCTGCAGTTCGACGTTGACGCGGGCTGGGGAACCGACGAGTTCGAGGACGAGGTGACGGACGATACCGTTTTCCCAGAGGTCTGGGAGTCGATCGACGACCGCTATGACGCCAGGGACATCATCGAACAACAATTCGAGCTGTTGGATTTGGCAACCGAAAAACGGCTGGAAGTCTTGCGCAACGGATACCTCCTCGGCGATATCGTGACCGAGAAGGCCGATGCCAGTGGCATCGAGTTCCGGGTCCAGGTGAAAAGCGGCACCGATGGCCATAACGTGCCAACCGGTTTCACCGGAGAACGCCTGGTCTGGCTCGACGTGACGGTGGAAGACAGCGAGGGAACTGTCATATTCCGCTCAGGCGACCGTGACCCCAACGGCGATCTTCGGGACGGTCACTCGTCCTATGTCCATGCCGGCGAGATAGAGCTCGATCCCTATCTGTTCAGCCTGCAGTCGATATTCGTGACCCAGAATGGCCGCGGCGGGGAGATCGAACACGTGATCCCGATCCCCTACCCGGTCATTTCCTTGCCGCGCGTTTTGCCCTCTACGGTGTCTCTGGTGTTTACCGGCGAACCGGCGACCGAACGCAACCACAAGAAGGGAATCGAGCCTTTGGGCCAGAGGTGGGGGAACTACGAAGTCGACGCCGATAGTTTGACTGGAAAGGGGCCCTACAAGGCCACCATCAAGCTGATACAGCAGCCGGCTCCGGTAAATCTTCTCGTTGCCATGCAGAGCGTCGGTTTCGACTATGGTTTGACGCCGCGTCAGGCTGGCGACGCTTTGATCGCAGGTGCACAGGTGTTGTGGGACAGAGAGTTGGTGTTCGACATTGAGTAACGAACACCATCGAGAGAGGTTTTGATGCTAGAAGTGCGGTGTGAATTGCAACCTATAGCAACGAAAGCCGCAACGACTCTGCGGTCGAATCCATAGACGTTTGGGGGGACTCAAGTGGTGAATCGAACGCTCGAACAAGGAAATTGGCCTGCGGTACGCAGGTTATTGTCGACCGTTGTTTGCTGGATGGTCGTTCTCGGCACTGCGGCACCGAGTGCCGCGGTGGCAAAGGAGGATCACTGGTACGACTCCTTCTGGCCTATCGGCGAGAAAGTCGAGGTCGAGGCCTTGAGGGAGGAATACGTTCCCTTCAAGGGTTTGGGTGAGATCCCCGGGCGGCCGGCGCTTGCCGTTGAGATCGGCGATGCCTTCCTCGATACGGGGAATCTCAGCGAAGGATTCGAAGTCCCGCTTCTCGGCGCGGTCTGGCAACCACGGCTGTGGGGCTACATGATCGGCCGCACTGCGGTACAAACCTTCGACAATGGCGCGCCTGGCGTGGAACGGGAGACGGAATGGGCGAGCCGCCTCGACGTCTTCGCCAATCTTCAGCTGACAGGAACCGAGAAGATCCTCCTCGGGCTTCGCCCCGTGGACAACAACCGGCCGCGGGAGTTCAGCCGCTACACTTTCGATGGCGCAAACGAGGGATTCAACAATGAACTCAATTTGGACATCGAAACCCTGTTCTTCGAAGGCGACCTCGGCAGCCTGTTCCCTAACCTGGACAGTGCCGGCATAAAGCCCATCGACTTCGGGTTCACGGTCGGCCGCCAGGGCTTCACCTTCCAGGAAGGCATCCTGATCAACGACACGATCGACGCGGTCGGCTTGGTACGTAACAACATCGTGTTTCCCGGAACCTCTAATCTCCGGATTTCGGGAATGTGGGGGTGGAATCGTCTCGATCGCAACGATCAGTTCCGAAGCGGCGAGGAGCAAGTGTTCGGCCTGTTCACCGCGGCGGACACGCATGTCAGCACTTTCAATCTCGACATGATCTATGTCGACGACAACGAGAGTGGTGACGGCTTTTATCTCGGTGCTTCGGCAATTCAGCGCATACGCGCGCTGGGCGGCCTCAGTACCGCGTTTCGCGTCAACAATTCCTTTGCCCTGGACGACGAAATTAACCGCAACAACGTAATTGGCGACGGCACTCTGATTACGGCCGAGATCTCCAAGACCCCGCACGGCTCGGATGACATCGCCTATCTCAATCCCTTCCTGGGCATCGGCAACTTCACGCAGGCCGGGCGGGAACCGATCCTCGGCGGGCCTTTGGCCAATACGGGCATCCTCTTCGCTTCGCCCAACCTCAGCACCTATGGCGCGGAGATCAACCCCTTCACCAACAACGTGCTCGGCGCCGCAATGGGGTATCAGGCCTTTTGGGACAAGAAGCGCCGCAATCTCATCATCGAGATCGCCGGGAAGCACGATTATGAGGGCGATTCGTTCTCTTCGCTTGGCGCTGGGTTCCAACTGCAGCAGGCCATCGGACAGCACGTCCAACTGCAGTTCGAAGGCTTTTATACGGCTAACGAAGACCGCGATAACGGATCTGGGGCGCGCGCTGAGATTTTGGTCGTATTTTAAAACGGACAGTTCAAATCCGGGTCCCTTTTTGACCACATTCAGCCGATCGCCCTGCTAAAGGGGGCCCTGGCCAAACGTATACCTGTCGGGGGTGGTGCCCAAGGCAGGGCGCCGACAAGACCCATGCGAACTGGGTGGGCAACCCCTTAGAACCGAAGCCAACGTTTTAGGCGACAAGATCATGCAGGATCTCTTTCAAGTTAGCGCATTCGTGTGGTTTACAGCCGCGACCGCAGTCTATGTGGTCGTGCTCACTTACAACAATCTTCGCGCATCGGCGCAACTAGCTCGGACGTCTTTGTTGGAACGCGAAGAGCTACGGGCCCGGACAGCGGAGATCATGGCCCGAATTCAGTCCGAGCAAGAACGAACGGAGCTTTCCTGGAACGGATTTCGAAAATTCGAGATCGCGGAGAAGCAGCCGGAAGCCGACGGCAGCATATTTTCGTTCTATCTGAAACCACACGACTCGCGTCCACTGCCGCCATTTAGGCCTGGTCAATTTCTGACTTTCAGGCTGCATCTGCCTGACGAGACGAAGCCCTTGATACGCTGCTATTCCCTGTCGGATTCCCCGAAGACGGACTACTACCGCGTTAGCATCAAGAAGGTTCCGCCACCGCGCGACAAGCCGGAATTGCCCCCGGGCCGCTCTTCCTCGTTCTTCCACGACCACCTGGAGAAAGGGGATATCCTGGACGTCAAGGCGCCTTCGGGGCACTTCTTTCTCGACACCTCGGTGCAAACGCCGATCGTGCTGATCGGTGGAGGCGTGGGGCTCACGCCGGTGCTCAGCATGCTCAACGCTGTCGTCGATTCCGCATCGAAGCGCGAGGTGTGGTTTTTCCTCGGTGTCAGAAACAGCATCGAACACCCGATGAAAGAGCACCTGGAGTCGCTGGCGCGGGAAAACGAGAACCTGCACCTCTGTATTTGCTACAGTAATCCAACCGAAAATTGTGTTGAAGGTCGGGACTACCAGCATGGTGGGCATGTGGGCGTCGATCTAATGAAGGAGCGGCTGAAATCGAACAACTACGAGTTCTATTTTTGCGGGCCGCCGCCGATGATGAACGCACTCGACGAGCAGCTCAAGGCCTGGGGCGTGCCCGATGAACGTATCAATTACGAGGCCTTTGGCCCGGCGACCGTAAAGCGGTTGAAGGAACCGCAGGAACCCGGAAGCGCCCAGCAGGCATTCACAGTTACCTTCACAAAGTCGGAGAAGTCAGTTGCCTGGGACCCCGAGGTCGGCTCCCTGCTTGACTTCGCGGAGGACCAAGGGATTGCGATTGATTCCGGATGTCGGGCCGGAAACTGCGGGACCTGCCTGACAGCCATCCAATCCGGCGAGGTTGAATACGTCGGCACGCCGGGGGAGATGCCAGAGCGCGGCTCGTGTCTCGTTTGCCTCTCCGTTCCCAAATCCGACCTGAAACTCGACGCCTGACCCGCTTTGGGATACCATGGCGTTTGCCGGATGCTGGCATAAAGCCACGTTTGGTGCCCTAAAGCCAAAATTCCTACGCCCTGGAAATAGGCAATAATATGGGGCTGAGTAATTGAATTTGATGTGATTGAGATCACAATATTCGGCACTTCTTATGTGCTACTCTTCGGACCCATTACACTCGTACAGACAGCGCCGAACCCCGCCTTTGCCAGCGACAATGTTTGGCCTGTGACCGGAACCGGATCGGAATGCCAATCATGATGTTGCGGATCGTATCGCTACTGCTTTTTATCCTGGTGGCGCTTGGAGATTTCACAGTCTCTGCCGATCATCTCGGGATCAACGTGCTCGGTCATTCGATTCAACCGGCCAATGCTCAATCCAGCAACGATGATCCGGTTGCGATCATAGAAGACATCAAGGCAACCGATAGTGATCTGGCATTTATGGATTTCGTATTCGCCGGTGACACCATAAACCTGAAAATTGGCGAATCCCTGAGACTGGCTTACCTGCAGTCTTGTGTCGTCGAAGAGTTCATGGGCGGCACAATCACGGTCGGTGATGCCCAGAGCAACATGACTGGCGGTTCGCTGCAATACCGCGAAGAGGTCGATTGCGACAGCAGCGCCATTGCCCCGACCGAAGGACAGGGTCAGGACGTCGCTGGAATCGTGTTTCGTGCCCCTGACTCGGATAACGAGGAGCCGTTGGTGATCGTCTATTCGACGGCCCCGATTTTCACCTTCACCAAGCCGGTCAAACAGTTGGTCGTCCGGCGCGTAGACCCTGGTTTCGAAGAAGAGCACCGCTTTCAGGTGAATGGCAGATGGCTGGATCTTGTGGACGAGCGGTTGTGGCTCGCAACCGGCGGACTGTATCGGGCCGAGACCGAGACTGAATCCAAACTGCTCCGAGTTTCCCGCAAGGCGACTGCGGCCAGTTCGTCCGTGATAAGCAGGCTTGTGGGATTTTAGACCATGAAACCGCGTGACTACGCGGTCACACTTCTTTT
>JAJFGM010000365.1 GCA_021776145.1 Kiloniellaceae bacterium
CGATTTCTTTCAGACATTTCCGTCTTTCATCTACCTGATCCCGGTGATCATGCTTTTCGGCATCACCGATACGTCGGTTATCATTGCCGCCGTGGTCTATGCGACCGTCCCCGCGATCCGCTATACGGTTGAAGGGTTGCGAAGCGTGCCACCCGTCTTGCATGACGCCGCAACGATGTCCGGCGTCTCGCGGATCCAGAGATGGGTCTCAATTGAGCTGCCGATTGCTTTCCCGCACATCATGCTCGGTGTAAATCAAACCGTGATTTTCGCATTGTTCATGGTGATCATCGGTGCCTTCATCGGCACCACGGATTTGGGCCAACTCATCTTGAAATCGATATCGGATTCGCAGGGAACCGGCATCGGTATCATATTGGGTTTCTGTGTTGCCTTTATCGGCTTGGCCGTCGATCAGATCATTCGAACCTGGGCGAACCAAAGGAAGAAGATGCTGGGCCTGGGCTGATGCCCGCCAGCTTGCGCGGGGGCGCGGCAAAACTGGCTGTGTAAGCTGAACCGACCGGCCGCCGACCCGCAACCAGGTGCGCAAGAAACCCTGGATGCAATCCGTGGCTCAGCCGCCCGCGAGCAGCGTCCCGACGAAGTCCTCGGAGACCTCCAGGTAGCGGTCGACGTCGCCCTCGCCGTGAGCGAAGGAACAGGCCGGACCGGCGCTCTCGATGGCCTCCCAGACGCCACGATTGGCCATGAAAAGTCGCTTTGCAGCGGTGAAGGCACGTGGCAGCGAATGCCAGGCCTCATGGGCGTCGCGCGGCAGGTCGGGATACAGCACCCAGCCCGAGCGGCCACCGAGGACCGGTGCCCGCCATGGCAGGGCGTGCCGCTGGAAGATCCCCTCGAGGCCGTCTGCCAAGTGCCGACCAAGCCCAGCGACGCGATCGTAACCGGCCTCGGTCAGGCAGTCCCGCAGGGCGGCGCGGGCGACGGCCATAACCAGGGCGTTGGCGTAGGTGGTGCCTCCCAGGGGCAGCGAGACTCCGGTCAGGCCGTCGTCGAGATAACTTTCGACGCGGGTCGCGATCTCGGCCGTCAGGCCATAGCAGGCAAAGGCGTGGCCGCTGCCCATGCCCTTGCCGATGACCATCATGTCGGGCCGCAGGTCCCAGGCGCGGGTCAGGCCGCCGAAAGCGAAGTTGTGGCAGTGCGCCTCGTCGACGATGAGCAAGGCGCCGGCGGCGCGGACGAGTTCGCCGGCCGCCGCCCAGAAGCCGGGATCGGGCAGCACCAGGTTGCAGTTGGACATCGCCGGTTCGGCCAGCAGGCAGGCGACATCGGCAGCGGCCAGCGCGGCCCGCAGGGCATCGAGATCGTTGAAGGGAACGGTCCGCGAGCCGGCGGTGACGGCCGCCGGCAAGCCCGCGTAGTCGGCTTCTTCGCCCCCGTGGCCACTGCTGACCAGGGTGGCGTCTGTCATGCCGTGGTACTTGCCGTCGAACATGAGGACGCGCGGCTTGCCGGTGAGGGCGCGGGAGATGCGGATCAGCTCGGCATTGGCTTCCGAGGCGTCGTTGGTGAATTGCCACTTCGGCAGGCCGCTGCGTTCCGCCAACGCCTCGCAGACGGCGATGGCGTCTTCGCCCGGCAAAAGGAAGGAGGTGCCGCGCTCCAGGCAGTCGCGCGCCGCGCGGCGGATCGCGGGCGGTGCGAAACCGAGGCTGGTCGCAAGGTCCGTAAGGTTCATGTCGAGGTAGGCGTTGCCGTCGACATCGTGAAACCAGGCGCCCTGACCAGTCTCGACAAATAGCGGTGCATGCGCGTAGAGACCTTGCATCCAGGCCATCGGCACGCCCCAGAGCATGCTGGCGCGGCCGCGGGCGTGCAGGGCGGCGGAACGTTGGGTTCGTTGTGAGAAACGCCCGGCCTCGCGGTCCAGCAGGCTTTCGAGCTGCGCGGCGCGCAGCGGGGCGGGCAGATCGGGGCAGGACTCGGGCAAGGTTGCATCCCGGCGGCGGAAAAGGGCGGCCAATTCTTCTGCAACCCAGTGGCAACCGCAAGGGCCGAGGATCAGGCCTGTGCATTGCCGCGGCGATGAACCACCCGCATTTTGAACGGTGGGGCTTGATCGACCGCGTGGCCGGGATCAGATAGAATGGGCCGGGATCAGATAGAATGGTCTGAGGCACTACTTATGGAAGGGCCCGGCTGGCCGCGCCCTCGTTCGTGGAGGATTTCATGACAAGCGAAACCGCACTTCTCGCCGGCGGCTGTTTTTGGGGCATGCAAGAGCTGATGCGCCACTTGCCCGGGGTGCTCGACACGCGTGTCGGCTATAGCGGCGGACCGGGCGACGCGGTCACCTATGACGACGTCAAGACCGGACGGACCGGCCATGCCGAGGCGCTGGAGGTGGTCTTCGACCCGGCGCGGATAAGCTACCGCGAGATCCTTGAGCTGTTTTTCCAGATTCATGACCCGACGACGCGTGACCGCCAGGGCAACGATAGAGGCACGCAGTACCGCTCGGCGATCTTCTGGCGCGATGCGGAGCAGGAAAGGGTGGCGCGCGAGACCATCGCCGATGTCGAGGCCTCGGGCCTGTGGCCCGATGCCGTCGTCACCGAAGTCGCTCCGGCCGGCAGCTTTTGCGAGGCCGAAGCGATCCATCAGGACTACCTGCAACGCTATCCCAACGGCTACAGTTGTCACTTCCCACGGCCGAACTGGCGTCTGCCGAGGCGCGGCGCGGCGTAACGGGACGGCGCGCGAGAGCTCAGCCAGGCCCAGAAGCGCCAAGGAGCCGCAGGACGAGGGCGGTGAGCGCCTTCGGCTTGATCGGCTTGAGAAGGACGTCGTTGACCCCGGCGTCGATGGCTTTCTGCCGGACTTCGCGCCCGGTTTGGCCGGTCAGCATGATGACGGGTATCTTGTTGATGCTTTTCGCCGGGCTGCCGCGCAGCGCGCTGACGAGACAGATGCCGTTCATCGGCTCCATCTCATAGTCGCTAATCACCAGGTCGGGCACATGCGAGGTGGCCAGCGCCAGACCTTCCTCGCCGTCTTCCGCCGAGAGCAGGCTGCGAATGCCGAGATCCTCGAGGATCCGCCGTACCATCAAGTGCACGGCTCGGCTGTCGTCGACGACCAAGACAACGCTGCTGGTGAGTTTTTGTCGGTCTGTCACATCCGGGCACAAAGCAAGGGTAGCGGCGGCGTTCAATGGAACCTACAAAGCATAACGAGCCAACCTGAAACAAAATTCGCCTCGTGAGAAGCGCGAAAAACCGTTATCGATGACGCACGCTACCTTTAGCGGCGGATTTGAGCCGTCGGCGGTAGGGCGGTCTTGCGGCCAGGCGGGCAAACAACGGCCCATTTGAACGAACTTTGCCAGAACGGGGGACGAGAGTGCGACTGCAGGGAAAAAAGGCATTGGTAACGGCGGCCGGACAGGGCATCGGCAAGGCCACCGCGGAAATGTTTGCCGCCGAGGGCGCCGAGGTGATCGCCACCGATATCAATGAAACGGCGCTGGCGTCCGTCGCGGGATGTCAGGCGCGCCGTTTGGACGTGATGGACGTGGCGGCGGTGAAGGCGCTGGCGGCCGAACTGGGCGCCTTGGACGTGCTCTGCAACTGTGCCGGCTTCGTGCACAACGGCACGATATTGGAATGCAATGAGGACGATTGGGATTTCTCCTTCAATCTCAACCTCCGTTCCATGTTCTTCACTGTCAAAGCCTTTCTGCCGGCCATGCTGGCGGCGGGCGGCGGTTCGATCGTTAACATCGCCTCGGTCGCCTCCAGCGTTAAGGGCGTACCCAACCGTTTCGTCTATGGCGCCTCCAAGGCCGGCGTCATCGGCCTGACCAAATCGGTCGCCGCCGACTTCGTCGCCCAGGGCATTCGCTGCAACGCCATCTGTCCCGGCACGGTGCAGTCGCCCTCCCTGGAACAGCGACTGCGCGACACCGGCGACTACGAAACGGCGCGGCGCAACTTCGTCGCCCGCCAACCCATGGGGCGTCTTGGCACGGCCGAGGAAATCGCCGCCCTGGCCCCCCATCTGGCCAGTGACGCCGGCGCCTTCACCACCGGTCAATGCCACATCGCCGATGGCGGCATGGTGATGTGAAGCCAGCGAGAATCAGGACAGGCGGAATTCAGGACAGGCGTTTTTCAGGACAAAAGGAACCAGATGATGAACAAGATCGATCTCGCCGGACAGGTCGCGGTGGTGACCGGCGGCGCCCAGGGTATCGGCCATGCGGTCGTCGACCGGCTGCTGCAGAGCGGCGCAGCCGTTGCCAGCTGGGACCGCCAGCATGACGCCAACCGAGCCGCTATGGAGGAACTGAGCGGCACCGGCAAGACCCTTGCCGTGGCCTGCGACCTGATGGACTGGGCCAGCGTCGGCGCGGCCTTGAAGACGACGGAAGATGCCCTGGGCGGGGTCGACATCGTGGTCAACAGCGCCGGCATCGCCGGGCCCATTGCCACCGTCGAGGACTACGACAACGCTGCCTGGGATCTGACCATCGGGATCAATTTGACCGGCACCTATTACGTCAACAAGGCGGTGATCGGCGGCATGAAAACCCGCGGTTATGGCCGCATTGTCAACATTGCGTCGATTGCCGGCAAGGAGGGCAACCCCAACGCCTGTGCCTACAGCGCCTCGAAGGCCGGCGTCATCGGCTTCACCAAGTCGCTGGGCAAGGAAGTCGCCGACCTCGACATCTCGGTCAACTGCGTCACCCCGGCGGCGGCGCGCACGCCGATCTTCGATCAGATCACTCAGGAGCACATCGACTACATGCTCTCGAAAATCCCGCGCAAGCGCTTTCTCGAGGTCGAGGAGGCCGCCGCCATGATCGCCTGGCTGGTCAGCAAGGAAAACTCCTTCACGACCGCCGGGGTGTTCGACCTGTCGGGGGGACGCGCGACCTATTGAGGCAAGCGGTTTCCGGTAGTGTCTCAGTTCGAAGCCGAATGCCAGAGATCGGCCAAAAGGAGCCATTCGTTGGGATCTCAACGAACGTCTGGAGTCAGCACCAAAGCGGTCTTTGGTTGCGACCAGGCCGCAGTTCCGGACGTGACCCAGCGCGGAAGTTGGTCGGCGATGGCTTTATCCCAGCAGCGGAAGTCGGATTACGCCGCTTGGCAGTGTCCACCACACCGTACAAATCGTCGAGAACATCATCGGCGGTGCAAATAGGGCACCGGGCTCGGACCAATTCCCCAAAAAACAGATAAAAAACGGTAGCGTCTATGTTGTTCGCTCACGGAGGAGCAACCCCAAGGCGTGCTCGTAACATTTCTCAAAAAAGTCACCCAAGTGGGCTTTTTCTCCGCGAAAAGCTTTGTTGTCCCTGATGATGCCTGGAATGTCGCCGTCCGACAATTGCCCAACAAAAACCAGCCAGCCGACAAGATGGGGGGTAGTGCGGACGAAGTTGGCTCCGATGACCTTCTCGCCTATTTTTTTCGCCGCGCGGTCGTCCGTCAGGAACCCTTTCCTGAGTTTCATCGCCAAGGCCAGCGCGGCAAGTTCTCCCTTGTCGAATCGCCGGGGAGAATCGACAACCCTTACCAATTCCAAAAGGTCTTCGATCTCAAGTTGATAGACGCTGAAACAGCGGCTGTCCGCGAGTTGGTCACGCAACTGTCCTTGCAAGCCTTTCTCCATATTCGAGGCTGTCCGTCTCGGCTTGAACAAGCATTCGTATCGAACATAGTCGGCCAGGACGAAATAACGCTGCTTACCTCTCGCGGCGTTGGTCAGGGTTCGGCTGCACAGAACGTTCCATACGGCACAGGTATCGGTGACCAAGATTTGTGGGAATGTCTGAATAGCCTCGTCCGGAGGAGCGTCAACCATGGTGGAGACTCGTCCCAAAAAGCGAAGCCAATTCCACCACCTCACTGGGGTCGACGAGCAGTACATCTGCCAACTTAGCCATGGAAATCAAATCCCGGCGATGCGCCTCAAAGGCATACTGGACGTATCGTGAATGCAGTCCGTTAGCGAGAAGCGCGCCCTTCCGCTCCAACTGACGTCCGCTTAGGCCGCGCAACTCGGACTCATGCTTTTCCGGCAGTCTTAGCCCCATCTTCCGCAGATCGGAGCGGGTTGTCTCGTCGATGATCTTTTCTCGCACCAAGGCCGAAAGAAGGGCCGGAATGGAAACAAAAAGGCGGTCGGCAGCATCTTTGATCTTTTCGGGACGTTGCCATTGTTCAGATGTTCCGAGCTTAGTCAGCAATTCAGAAGGCATCAGGAAACAGGACGCGAAGGAATTCGCCCGGATTTCTGGCCACTCGTCACTAGCATCGTCGGCCTTGGCGGAGACGTTGTATCCCTTGTCTTTATCCAGCAACGCATGCCCAGTCTCGTGAGCGGCACTGAAACGTTGACGGTATAGGTCTTCTGAAGCGTTGATCAGGATGCAGTTGCCCGCCTCGGGGTGGCGGACAAACAGCCCTGAAATAGGTGAGTTCGGCAGTGCCCGCCGAAACACTCGGAGACCTGCATCACGAAGCCACTGAAAGATGTCGGGTATAACGCTGTTCGGTGGCAAATTGTGCCATTTGCGGAAGGCTCGGGCACAATCAGCGCCTTGG
>JAJFGM010000366.1 GCA_021776145.1 Kiloniellaceae bacterium
GTCCGGCATGGTGCGCCGCATCGCCTGCCAGGCCGGCGATTGTCCCAAGCAAGGCAACTTCGGCCGACCAACCGGCGTCGCGCAGCCATCGCGCCGCGACGAACCCATCTCCGCCAGTGTTGCCGGGGCCGCAGAGCACCAGAACCGGAGCTGGCGCGAAGCGTGCCATCAGCGCTTCCGCCGTCGCACGGCCGGCTCGGGCCATCAATTCGATGCCGCTGCGACCGGCGGCGATCGCCAGGCGGTCCGCCTCGTACATCTGCGAGGTGGTTAAAAGCGCAAGTTCACTGGCCGAAGCCGGCATGCCGCTCAGTCCTGTCTTTGCCGCGCGGCGTTCCGCAAATTCAAGGCTGCAAGTTCACCCGATTGGCGCAACAATCCGATATCCGAATCCGCCAGGACAAAGTTGTAACCGGCGCGATAGAGATCTTCCGCCGAGCGTCGTGGCGTCGGGATGGAGCCCAG
This sequence comes from Kiloniellaceae bacterium, assembly GCA_021776145.1. Classification (GTDB taxonomy): domain Bacteria; phylum Pseudomonadota; class Alphaproteobacteria; order Kiloniellales; family Kiloniellaceae; genus JAJFGM01. The sequence goes on from JAJFGM010000366.1 coordinate 466, forward strand.
GAGTTTGCCAGCCGCCTTGGCGGCGTCCTCGATCCGGCGAACAGCCAAGGCAACGTCGGGATGATCCGGCTGGCCAAGATAGCCGAGCGCGGCCGAAAGGTCGTAGGGACCGACGAAGAGCATATCGACCCCGTCGGTGGCGGCGATTTCAGCGGCCTCGGCCACGGCGGTCGCGGTTTCGACCTGACAGATCACCAGAAGTTCGCTGCCGATGTTGGCGAGGTAACTTTCGACATCGGCGCCGTAACCCGACGCGCGAACGATCCCAGCGGCCATGCCGCGGGTACCAAGCGGTGCGTAACGGCAACCTGAGACGACCGCAGCGGCTTCCAGGGCGTTGTTGACCGCCGGAACCATGATTCCGGCAACTCCAGAATCAAGAATTCGCTTAATCCAGACCTGGCTGTTTTCTGGGATGCGCACGATGGGTGCACAGTCACTGCCGCCCATGGCCTGCATCATCGCGACGGCGTCCATGACGCTACCGGGACCGTGTTCAAGGTCCAGTAACAGACAATCGTAGCCGGCGGCGCTGAGGATTTCTGTCGCCAGGGGACTGAAAAGATTAATCCAGCATCCACCCACGCCATGGCCGGCCAGGAGCTGCTTTTTTATGAACGGAGTTCGCGCCATTGATTTTTCACTATCTCGGTTTGTCCCGGACCTTCCCAGCGCGGAGGTGTCGGGTGCTGATTCAGGGATCCTGAATGCTGCAGAAGGCGCGGGTCTCGACGCTGCGCAAATCCGCGCAGAGCGCCTCAGCATCGGCACGCGAGGAGAAGGGGCCGACAAGAACTCGATAAAGCGTGCCCACGTCACTCAATTCGATCGGCTTGTAGCGGGGCTGGTACCCGGCCAGGGGAATCGGATAGCCACGCAACAAGCGCCGCCACATTTCGTCAGCCTTGCTTTCGTCGGTGGCCGACGCCAGCCAGACCGAAGTTTCCGGTGCCATTTGCTCCGAAATTGTGGGTTCTGTTGTCAAGGCAACTTGCTCGGAGATCGCAGGCGGCGTTTCAGAGGCCGGCGTTTCAGAGGCCGGCGTTTCACTGGCTGGCGTTTCACTGGCCGGTAGCGTCACCAGTGGTCCCGATGCCTCGCTCTGGCTTTCCATGATATCCGCGCTGGTATCGCCAACCGCCGTCGTCGCCACCGGACTAACCGGTTGCGACGAATCGATTTCGCCACTGGTTGGCGGCGCTCCAGGGACGGCCACCGGAACCGAAGCCAGAGGGTTAACTTGATCCTTTTCCGTCCCAGAGACGCCCGCTTCGGCGGCCTTTTCCTGCCCAACGGACGCAATCGATGGGGCCGGTGGAATGCTCGGTTCGGCCTGAGCAACCTCGTCCGCGTCCGGCAATTTCATCGGCGCGGCTTCGGCGGAACCGGCTTCGCTAATCGCGGTTTCGCCGCTCGCCGCGCTATCGGACGCAATGACGGTTGCCACTTGCGCCCGCTCGTCACTGTCGCCAGCCACGACGGACGGCAGGTCAGATTCGGCGTCCGACGTGGCAAGCACCTCAGTCTCGGGTTCCGCGGATCGCTCGTTTTCAACCACCGACGGTTCCGCTTTTGCCGGCGTCACCGATGGCGAGGCCATGTCCGGTTTTCGTTTTGGCTCCGCGTGCTCGGTTTGTTTGGCATCGTCGCCCTTCCGCGTCTCTTGAACCGCGTCGCGTTCGGATTTGAGGCGCGCCACCTGTTCACGCGCACCGGCGTGCCCTTGGGCCGCGGCCAACTCGTACCAGCCGATGGCCAATTCCATGCTGCTGGCTAAAACCACGCCTTGGCGGTGAAATTGCCCGAGCACGTATTGAGCATCGGCAACACCGGCATCGGCGGCGCGGCGGAACCAAGCCACCGATTCCTCACGATCGATGCTGACTCCGTCGCCATTGAAGAGAGCCAATCCGATATTGTACTGCGCCATGGGATGTCCGCGCTCGGCCGCCATACGCCACAGTTCGGCGGCGCGCACGAGATCGCGCTGCACGCCCTGGCCACGTGCGTACATCAATGCAAGATTGTTTTCGGCCGCGGCGACACCACCAATTGCGGCTTGGCGATACCACTGCACAGCTTGAGCTGGATCCTTCTGAACGCCGTTACCACCTTGTTCGTAGAGCTTTCCAAGACTGTACTGCGCGACAGCATCGCCGGCATTTGCCAGCGGCACCCAGATCTCCATGGCGCGAAGGTGATCACCGGCCTCGAAGGCGGCGATGCCGTCTTCGTAGGCAGAGGCCCTGGCGGGAGCCGTCCAACTCCCAGAGGCGAGGCTGGTCAGCAACAGCAGGCAAATGAGCCGACTCACGGCCCACGACGTGAAGGCCTGCTTCTTGACGGCCTGATACATGGATTTCTCGATCGAGACTCTGAAACGAGGCTGGCTGTGGCAAGACCATAACGCCGCCACAATGGCGCCGCAAGTCGCCCACACTAAAGCAGACGAACAGCAAAATCCGGGCAAGCTCCGCACACGGCCGTCGTACCACCGAGGCGGAACGCCACAGCGCCGATCGCGCTCAAGACCCATGCGGCTCCTATTTCGCGTGGTCGGAATTTGGGGCCATCACCCGATGGCAGGACACAGCCCGCCATGAGGTGATCAAGACGGACTAGGCCGCTATTCCGTCGCGCCAGGCGCTGGTGGACTTGCAGGACTTGCAGATCCGCTCACCTGGCCACTCGCTCATGAATTCCGTGCGGCACTTAAGGCATTTACGGCTTTTCGGCTCGTAAACGCGGTCTGACTGGGGTTTCGAGTTTTTGTCGTGGTTGCTCATAACGGTTCTTATAAAAGATTCATGACAGAATTGCATCAAAAATGTTGCGTTGCAGCATTCAGTCGCGTCCTGAGCCGCAGACAAGCGGACCAGTCGCTTTACACGGGGCTCAAGTCAAAATGTCTGCTGCCGCACATACTTCGGCGAATCGAGCGCCACGGCATCATAGCACTCTCGCGACATCATATAGAGTCACTTTTGCGCAAATAAAGGGCTTTTGCGATCAAAGCAGCCCTGCGGCGCCCGCATAGCGGTCACCGGGGATCTGGGGTGGCTGATGGGAATTGAACCCACGACCCTCGGTACCACAAACCGATGCTCTAACCAACTGAGCTACAGCCACCATTGAACAGATCCAAGACGGACAATGCCAAGGGCTCGCCGAATTTGGTGCGCCGTGTTTATACGCTGCCGCAAGGGCGCGTCAAGCGCCACGCGCGGCGCCCTTGCCCGCCGCCGCCGCATGGCCTTACCCTGGATACAGATCGCAACCGAATGATGGACCTTCGAACCGATGTTGAAAACCGCCGGCGGCCTGGACAGGATCAAAACCGAAAGCGCATTTCATGTCCTGGCGCGCGCCAGTCAGCTTGAGGCGGAAGGCCGATCCGTTATTAACCTTGGCATTGGGCAGCCCGACTTCAGAACCCCCGAGCACATCGTCGAAGCCAGTATTAAGGCGCTGCGCGACGGCCACCACGGCTATACACCGGCCGCCGGCATCCTGGAGTTGCGCGAGGCGGTGGCCGAAGATCTCGAAAAGCGTTTTGGCCAGAGCGTCGATCCCGGCTGCGTGATGATCGTACCGGGTGGCAAGGTCACGATGTTTTTCGCCATCTTGATGTTTGGTGAAGCGGGGGCGGAAATCATCTATCCGAACCCCGGCTTCCCGATTTACGAGTCCGCCATTGCCTTCAGTGGTGCCGACCCCGTCGCCCTGCCCTTGCTTGAAGAGAACGAGTTCGCCTTTTCCGCGGACGACGTTCTGTCGCGTGTCACGCCGCGAACGCGGCTGATCATCCTCAACAGTCCGGCCAATCCGACCGGCGGCGTGACGCCACGCCATGAAATCGATGCCTTGGTCGCCGGACTGGACGCCCACCCGCAGGTTGCTGTGATGTCCGACGAGATTTACAGCCACCTACTCTATGGCGGGCGCGAGCACGTCAGCCTGCTGCAATATCCACAGCTCCGCGACCGCCTGATTCTGCTCGACGGTTGGAGCAAGACCTATGCCATGACCGGCTGGCGCATGGGTTTTGGCGTTTGGCCTTCCGCCCTTGTCGAAAAAGCCAACAGGCTGGCTGTCAACTGCCATTCCTGTGTCAATGCGGCAGCCCAGTATGCGGGAATTGCCGCCCTCACCGGCCCGCAGACCGCGGTGGCCGAAATGCGCGCGGCCTTCGACACGCGGCGGCGCTTCATTTTCCAGGAAATCAACAAGATACCCGGCCTGAGCTGTGTCGAGCCGGCAGGAGCTTTTTACGCATTTCCAAATATCACAGGCAGTGGCAAGCGCGCCAAAGAGCTCGAGGTCGAATTGTTGGAAGAGGCCGGGGTCGCGACTGTCGCCGGAACGTCCTTTGGCGCGCACGGCGAAGGCTTCCTGCGGCTCTCCTACGCCAATTCCCTTGAGAACATTGACAAGGCGCTGCAGCGCATTCGCCACCACCTTGGGGCCTGAGGTTTGCATAAAAAATAGGCAAACTGTGGATTTCTTGCGCAATTTTGCTGGGCAGTCGCGCGTACCCGCGCTAAAACGCCCAGGGAATTCCTGAGTTCACCGCGCTGATGAGAGTTGGCACGCCATATGCTTTAGGCAAGTGATGGCGGGCGACAGCAACCGATGCCGTACCCCCGCCGAAAGACCCAGCCAAAAGACCCAGCCAAGACAAGGTGAGCGCACCCGCATGAAGAAGATCGAAGCGATCATTAAGCCCTTCAAGCTCGACGAGGTGAAAGAAGCCCTGCACGAGATCGGGATCAAGGGAATTACCGTCACGGAAGCCAAGGGATTTGGGCGGCAAAAAGGCCATACCGAACTTTATCGTGGCGCTGAATACGTCGTCGACTTTCTACCCAAGGTCAAAGTCGAAGTCGTTCTCGACGACAACCTGTTGGAACGCGCGGTCGAAGCCATCCAGCAAGCTGCGCACACCGGGCGCATTGGCGACGGCAAGATCTTCGTCAGCAGCATCGACGAAGCCATCCGCATCCGAACCGGCGAAAGCGGTTCCGACGCGGTTTAGACGATCCCGCAAAAAAAGGCCCCCGCAAAAAAGGGCCCCTGTAACAAGGGGCCCATGTCAGGTCATCAAAATAGCAAGACAAGAACGGAATACAGCCATGTCAGATTCCAGTGCCATTCTCGATCTCATCAAGGAAAAGGGTGTCAAATACGTCGACTACCGCTTCACCGACCCACGTGGAAAGTGGCATCACCTGGCGATGTTCGCCAACGCCGTGGGCGAGGACGAACTGAACGACGGCATCATGTTCGACGGGTCTTCCATCGCCGGATGGAAAGCAATCAACGAATCCGACATGATTCTACAGCCGGATCTCTCGACCGCCGTCATGGACCCCTTTGCCGCGCAGCCACAGTTGATCCTTTTCTGCAACGTTCTCGAACCCGCGACCGGCGAGAAATACGCCAGAGATCCGCGTTCAACGGCCGTGCGCGCCGAGACCTATCTGCAGGCAAGCGGCATCGGCGATACCGTCTATTGCGGGCCGGAAGCCGAGTTTTTTGTCTTTGACGACGTGCGGTTCGATAACGCGCCGAACCACACCTTCTATAGTCTCGATTCCGAGGAAGGCCCCTACAACTCCGGTAGCCAATTCGAAGACGGCAACCTTGGCCACCGCCCCGGCGTTAAGGGGGGGTACTTCCCTGTGGCTCCCGTCGATTCCGGTACCGACTTGCGGGCCGAGATGGTTACGGTCATGAGCGAAATGGGCCTTGAGATGGAAAAGCACCACCACGAGGTGGCGCCCTCCCAGCACGAACTCGGCCTCAAATTCACAACCCTGACCCGCGCCGCCGATTCAATGCAGATCTACAAGTACGTGGTGCACAATGTCGCCCACACCTATGGCAAGACGGCAACGTTCATGCCCAAGCCCATGGCCGAGGACAATGGCTCGGGCATGCATACGCATCAGTCGATCTGGCGCGACGGAAACCCTCTGTTTGCCGGCGACGGATATGCCGGGTTGTCGGAAACCTGTCTCTACTACATCGGCGGTATCATCAAGCACGCCAAGGCCATCAATGCCTTCAGCAACCCGACGACCAATAGCTACAAACGTCTGATCCCGGGTTTCGAGGCACCGGTGCTGCTCGCCTATTCGGCGCGCAACCGATCGGCGTCCTGTCGTATTCCCTATGGCGAGAGCCCGGCGGCGAAACGCGTCGAAGTGCGTTTTCCCGACGCGACGGCGAATCCCTACCTCGCATTTTCGGCGATGCTGATGGCCGGTCTCGACGGTATTCGCAACAAGCTGCATCCCGGCGACGCCATGGACAAGGACCTCTACGACCTGCCGCCGCAGGAGTTGGCCGGCATACCGACGGTCTGTGCTTCGTTGCGCGAGGCTCTTACCAGCCTTGAAGGCGACAACGAGTTCCTGCTCGCCGGTGACGTCTTCTCCAAGGAACAGCTGGAAGGTTATATGGAATTGAAGTGGGAAGAGGTCTACCGCTTCGAACACGCGCCGCACCCGGTCGAGTTCGAGATGTACTACTCGGCATAAAGACGCGCCATCCGGTGCGCCCCATGCGGCAGACATAACGAACTTTGAACTAAGGCAGATCCGGGTCACAGGGAATCGCAAGCGGCGATCCATCGACCCGGTGAATCTGTTCTAACTATATGCGGTAGAACGGATCCCGTATCAGCGTTCGAGATCGACGGCCACTTCCGCTCCGCCCAGGCGATGGACAGAGTCGTGAGCGCGCACGGTCACCGTCTTTTCCGAGTCCGGAATAACCACGCCACCAAGCGAACGGGTGAAGGGTTGTTCGGCCTCGTGCGGATGAAGCAGCACGCGGGTGCCCAGGACTCTTCCATCCGCCGCGACAACTTCCCAACGATCGGCGTAGTGTGACCAGCCTTCGTCGGCGTGACGCACGGTCACGTTAAAGCGCCAGGTTCCATCGCTTTGCCGCACGGCTTCCACCGCTTCGACATCGGCTTCGCCAGCGGCGGCGATAGCCGGCAAGAGCCAAAAGGCCGCAAGGATGGCCAGCACGGATAAAACTCTCATTCAAACCTCCTGGCCGGCGCCGGGCACGACGCGTGGCTTGCCGTTGTCGTCGATGGCGACGAAGACGAATAGACCTTCGGTCACCCGCATCCGCTGTGTGCCGCCGCGGCGCAAAGCCCAAGCCTCGACGTTGATGCTGATCGAGGTTCGGCCAACCTTCTCGATCTCGGTATAGACACAAAGGACGTCGCCGACATAGACCGGCAGATGAAAGGTCATGGCGTTGACGGCCACCGTCGCAACACGCCCCCCGGCCAAAACGGCGGCCGTCGTGCCGCCGGCAATGTCCATCTGCGAAAGAACCCAACCGCCAAAGATATCGCCGCTGGGATTGGCATCGCTGGGCATGGCCAAGGTACGTATGGCGAGCTCGCCGCGTGGTTTCGGCGTATCCTCGGTCATACCTTACCCCTTGATCCAGGCCGTGGGCGTGCCGTGGCACCGGGCGGTAGTATCGCCGCGCTCATGCACCAGCCCGCCAGACCCTGGGCATGAGGTCGCAGTCGAGCGCCATGCCTGGCTGCTGACCCTCTGCAATCAGATGATCCGAGATTTCCTTCGTCCAAGCACCGCGGGGCTTGAAGAGCGTGTCCTCGGCGGCGAAACGCAGGGACATACGATGGATGGTTCGATCCAAGGGCCGGTCCTTGCTGGTAGCACTATGCACGGTGCGAAAGTCGAACACCAGGCAGTCGCCGACGTCCATATCCCACGACAGGAACTCGTAGTCATCGGCATGAGCGTCGATGTCGGGAAGCTCCGAATAGGCATCACCCTCGCAACTGAAGGGCACATTTTCGCTGAATTGCGGTATGGCGAAAAGCTTGCCCCAACGGTGCGACGCCCGCAGGAATGTTAGTCCTTCGCTACGGGTCACCGGCTCCAACGGCAGCCATATCACGCACATTCGACCCTCGAAATCGAAATAGGGCTCGTCGTGGTGCCAGGGCGCGCCGTTGGTGGCGCCAGCCTCGCGCAGGAACCAATTATCCATAATCATGGTCGATTCGCGAGCCTCGAGCAATTCGCCGGCGATGGCGCCGGCCGGCGATTCGAGAACCAGGGCGCTGAATTCCGGGATATGGCGCCAAGTCCAGAAATCGAAAAGATAGCGTCCCGGCGAGCCCGTGGCCGTGTGGTCGCGGAAAAACGGTCCCGGGTTTTCGAGATTGCGCTGGATACCGCGGAGGGCAAGCTCGGTCCACCGCCGCTCGAAGACACCCCGCAGACAGACCACGCCATCGTGCCGATACTGCGCGACGGCGGCCGGTTCGGCGCTCTTGAATGTTGGACTGGCCGTCTCACTCATAGTCGGATCGCCCTTCCCTCACCCTGATGCAAGACTTGGATCCGTGATTTCGCAACGGACCTTAGCAAGCGACCCGACCTGGCGAAAGGCAACAAGAAAGCTTGCCAAAACAGGACCGTTGAACCACTTTTGTTCCGCATTCCACCGACTCGACCCATCACCCATATATCGTGGATGGGCTTGCCGCGACCTACTTCATAAAGCAATAATGCGATAGATTCGATCGCTTGGAACTACGGTCGTTCGACACAGCAAGCGCTGCGGAAGTTCTTTAGGCAGATAAGGCGCCAATGGCAGATCTTTTCCAAAATCTCGATCCGAAATCGGGTGACAGCTATTCGGCCAAGGATATCGAAGTCCTGGAGGGCCTCGAGCCCGTGCGGCGGCGGCCGGGCATGTACATCGGCGGCAGCGACGAACAGGCGATGCACCATCTCGTCGCCGAACTGCTCGACAATTCCATGGACGAAGCTGTGGCCGGCCACGCCACGCGGATCGAAATCCAACTCGGCGCCGATAACTCCATCACCGTGCGCGACAACGGCCGCGGCATTCCGGTCGACCCGCACCCCAAATATAAACCCAAGTCGGCCTTGGAAGTCATCCTGACAACGCTGCATTCCGGCGCCAAATTCTCGCAGAAAACCTATGCCACCTCGGGTGGTTTGCACGGCGTCGGTCTTTCCGTCGTCAATGCCCTGGCCGCCGAACTGACGGTTGAGGTCGCGCGCGACCGCAAGCTTTATCGCCAGACCTACAGTCGCGGCAAACCGATGGGCAAGTTGAAGGCCGAGGGCAGCGTCCAGAATCGACGCGGCACGACGATTGTCTTTCATCCGGATTCCGAAATATTTGGCGAGGACGCGCGCTTTCGCCCGGCCAAGCTCTATCGCATGGCACGCTCCAAGGCTTACCTCTATCGCGGCGTTGAGATTCGCTGGAGCTGTGCGCCCGAACTTGTCGACAAGGGCGACGACACACCGGACAGCGCAGTCCTGCATTTCCCCAACGGATTGCAGGATTTCCTTGCGGCCAGCCTCAATGACCGCAGGACCCTGACGCCCCAACCCTTCGCCGGCGAGGCGAGTTTTCCCGAAGACGAAGGCCGCGTCGAGTGGGCCCTGGCCTGGCCCGCCGATGAAAGCGGTTTCCTCTCCTCCTACTGCAACACCATATCGACCCTTGATGGCGGCAGCCACGAACAGGGTTTTCGCAGCGGCCTGTTACGCAGCCTCAAATCCTATGGTGAGTTGATCGGCAACAAGAAAGCCCAGCAGGTGACCGCCGACGACCTCTTGGGCGGTGCCTGCGCGATGATCTCGGTCTTTATCCGCGATCCGCAGTTTCAGGGTCAAACCAAGGAGCGCCTCGCCAGCCCCACCGCGGTACGTCTCGTGGAAGTTTCGATCAAGGATCATTTCGATCACTGGCTGTCGGGCAATCCCGAAGGCGCGCGGCC
>JAJFGM010000367.1 GCA_021776145.1 Kiloniellaceae bacterium
GCGAGATCCGACAGTTCCTGGTGCTTGCCGACGCGGCCGAGCGGAATACGGCCGAGCCAGGCGGCTTCGATTTCGGCATTCGGGATCAGTCGGCTCCAGGCCCCGTCGGTCGGGAAAGGCCCGGGTGCGATGGCATTGAGGCGAATGCCCCGCCCGCCCCACTCCACCGCCAGCGAACGGGTCATTGCCAGGACGCCGGCCTTGCCCATGGCAGATGGCACGACATAGGCCGATCCGGTCCAGGCGTAGGAGGTGACGATCGACAGCACGTTGCCGGGGCGCCCGGTTTCGATCCAGCGCCGGCCGCAGGCCATCGTCATGTAGGCCGTGCCGTGCATGACGATACCCAGCACCGCATCGACGGCGCGTGGCGACAGCGTTTCGGTCTTGGCGATGAAATTGCCGGCGGCGTTGTTGATCAGCGCATCGACCGGCGCTTCGTCCCAGAAACCGCCGACCATGGCATCGACGGCGTCAGGATCGCGAATATCACAGACCCGCCAGGCGGTTTTGCCGGGAAAGTCGCGATCGAACTCCGCCGCCGCCTCTTCCAGCTTCTCCTGCCGGCGGCCGCAGATCGCGAGGCTGGCGCCCAGCTCCAGAAGGCGGCGCCCGACGGACTTGCCAAGCCCGGATCCACCGCCGGTGATGAGTGCTCTCTTGCCGTTCAAAAGGTCGTCTCGAAACATCCATGCCTCCGCGCTCTCCCCAACCTTGCAAGACGGTGTACCGCTTCCCGGGCGCTTTGGCTATGCTGCCGGCATGCTGCGGAGATGCGACACATACGACGAGCTTGCCGCCAGCTTCCGCTGGCGCATTCCAGAACGCTACAACATCGGCGTCGACGTCTGCGATAAGTGGGCGCGCGCCGATCCCGAGCGGTTGGCGCTGATCCACCTCGCCGTCGACGGCGCGGTCCAGCGCTATCGCTTCAGCGATCTGATGCGGCTTTCCAACAAGTTGGCCAACGCCCTGGCGGCGGCCGGACTGAAGCGCGGCGACCGTCTGGCGATCCTGTTGCCACAGGCGCCGGAAACCGCCTTGGCGCATATCGCCACCTACAAGCTGGGTGCCATCGCGGTTCCGCTCTTCTCCTTGTTCGGGGCCGAGGCGCTGGAATACCGCTTGGCCAACAGTGGCGCCAAGATCGTCATCACCGACGCCGCGGGCCTGGCCAAGCTGGATGAGATCCGCGACCGCCTGCCGGACCTGCAAGTGGTGATCTCAACCGTGCCGGCGGTCGGCGCCGAGGCCCTGCAGGCGCTGATCGAGCGCGCCAGCGACGACTTCACCCCGGTCGACACCGCGGCCGACGATCCAGCCCTGATCATCTATACGTCCGGCACCACCGGCCCGCCAAAGGGCGCCCTGCACGCCCACCGGATCCTGCTCGGCCACCTGCCGGGGGTCGAGATGCCGCACAATTTCTTCCCCCAACCGGGAGACCTTTTCTGGACGCCGGCCGACTGGGCCTGGATCGGCGGCTTGATCGATGTCCTGCTGCCGAGTTGGCATCACGGAATCCCGGTGCTGGCCCACCGTTTCGCCAAGTTCGATCCGGAAGGCGCTTTTCGTCTGATGGCGGACTTCGACGTACGCAACGTCTTCATGCCGCCGACCGCCCTGAAAATGATGCGCCAGGTGCCGAACCCGCGCTGGCAGCCTGCTTTGCGGTCGCTCGGCAGCGGCGGCGAATCCCTTGGCGGCGAGCTGATCGCCTGGGGCGAAGAGACGCTGGGCGTGACGATGAACGAGTTCTACGGCCAAACCGAATGCAATCTGGTGGTCAGCGGCTGCGCCGAACTGATGCCGGCCAAAGCGGGCGCCATTGGCCGCGCGGTTCCGGGCCACCGGGTGGCCATCGTCGACGAGGCCGGCGCCGAGCTGCCGCCCGGCGCCACCGGCCTGATCGCCGTGCACCGGCCCGATCCGGTAATGTTCCTGGAGTACTGGCGGAACCCGGCGGCAACGCGGGACAAGTTCGTCGGCGACTGGCTGGTCACCGGTGATCGTGGCAGCCAAGACGAGGCCGGCTACATCAGCTTCGTCGGACGCGACGACGACATCATCTCGTCGGGCGGTTACCGCATCGGTCCGGGCGAAATCGAAGACTGCCTGCTAAAACACCCGGCGGTTGCCCTGGCCGCCGCCGTCGGCGTGCCCGACGCGCTGCGCGGCGAGCGCGTCAAGGCCTTTGTCGTGCTGGCCCAGGGCCAGACACCCGACGCCGCGCTGGCGGAGGAGATCCAGGGTTACGTCAAACAGCGCCTGGCCGCGCACGAGTATCCGCGCGAAGTCGAATTCGTCGACAGCCTGCCGATGACCAGCACCGGTAAAATCATGCGGCGCAAGCTACGCGAGACCACCAGCACGGACACCTAATTTTTGGTGCGGCAGGATCCCGCGTGTCAGGAAAACCGCATCGGCACGGTCGCCTGTGCTCCAAGGCGCCGGCGCAGGGTTTCGGGCAAATCGGACGGGGCCGGTTCTGGCGACGCCCGGAAGGCCTGTGGCGCGTCGCCGCGGATCGAGGTGACCAGTTCGTAGTGATCCGGCAGGCTGGACAGCAGTTGCTGTTTCTGCGCCGCCAGCTCAGCACCGAAACGATCCCAGGCCTGGCGCGAGATCGAGCCTTCCAGGGGAAAGCTCTCGCTGTCGAAATAGCCCTTCGGCCACAGCGTGTAGAGGTAGTTCCAGTAGTTGAACAGGGTATGGGGCATAGTGCTGCCGATATCGGGCAGGACGTGGCGCCACAATTCCATGCGCGCCTGCAGGCTGTCAGGCACGACGACGTCCGAACGCGCGGCGCGCCAAAAAGGCTCGGGCCGGTTCGACGTCAGATAGTGGCTGACAATGAAATCGCGGACCTCATCGGAAAGCCGGGCCATGATCTTGTTGTAGTGCGCCGCAACGGCTGGACTGACACCCTTGTCGGGGAACAGCGCCACCAGGTTACGCGCGGCAATCTCGATTATGAAGATGGCGGTCGATTCCAACGGTTCTATAAAACCGCCGGACAGGCCGATGGCAACGCAGTTCTTAACCCAGGCGCGGCGGGTGCGGCCGATCTTCATCGGGATCACACGCACATCCGGGTCCGGCGCATCGGCCGGCAGATCCCCCACCGCGCGCAGGTGCTGAAAAAACTCCGCGGCGGCCTCGTCTTCGCTGCGAAAGGCGCTGGAATAGACATAACCCGTGCCGACGCGGCTGTAGAGCGGCACGCGCCAGACCCAGCCGGCGCCAAGCGCCGTGCTTTGGGTGCAGGGGGCGATCTTCGTCACGTCGCGGTGTGGCAACTGCACCGGGATGGCGCGATCGCACAGCAGATTGTCGCTGAAGGAATCGAAGGGCTCGCCGAGGGCCTGCTGCAGTACGCGGCTGCGGAAGCCGGAACAGTCGACGATGAACTCGACGGCGTGCGTGCCACCCTCGGCAAGCTGCAGTTCGGAAATGTGCCCGCGCTCGTCGGTGCGCACCTCGGTGACTTCATCCAGAATGTGCCGCACGCCGCGTTTGGTGACGATGTCGCGCAGGAAATTGCCATAGAGCCCGGCGTCGACGTGATAGGCGTATCCGATGCTCGACTCATAGTTCTTGCCGCCGATGGCGCGCGGCCCCTTGCGGGCACGGACCAGCGCCGTGTTGACGACCATGGAGTCGGCGAAGTCGCTGCAGCCCTGGTGCGGACCGTAGCGGTGATAGTGATAGGCCGGCAGCATGCCGGCCAGGTAGGGCGGCGTATTGAAGGGATGATAGAATTCGATCGGCTGGCCATTGCTGTCCTGCGACCAATTGCCAAAGCGCACGCTCATCTTGAACGAGGCGTTGCAGCGACGGAAGAATTCGGCTTCGTCGATGCCGCACTGGGCCATCATGCGCGCCATGCTGGCGACCGTGGCCTCGCCGACGCCGATGGTGCCGAGCTTGGGGGATTCGATGAGGGTGATCTCGACCGGCGGGCCGTCGCGCCGGCTGTTCAGCGAGGTGTCGAGCAGCATCGCCGTGATCCAGCCAGCCGACCCGCCGCCAAGGATGGTCAGCCGTTCGATGCGGTTGCTCATGGAACCATTCCCCCTGTAGCCCTTCGTCGTGTCGCAGCCTAGCCGATTTGAACGAGCTACGGAACCGACGCGAAGAGGCGATAGTGACCCA
>JAJFGM010000368.1 GCA_021776145.1 Kiloniellaceae bacterium
CCGGCCGCAACCGCGTGCCCTCGGGAAAAATGATCAGTTTGCGGCCGCTGGCGAGGATTTCCCGCGCCTCGCGCACCATTTTCTTAAGGGCCTGGGCGCCGCCGGAGCGGTTTATGGCGATGACGCGCGAGTGGTTGACGAACCAACCGTACAGCGGGATCCACGTGAGCTCTTGTTTGAGGACGAAACTCGGGTGCTCGATGATTTCGCTGAAGATCATTGTGTCCCACATCGACTGGTGCTTGGCGGCGACGATGCAGGGTTCGTTCGGCAACAACTCCATGCCGCGGATCTCGTAGCGCAGATTGCAGATCCACGACATGCCGGCGAAAATGACCCGCGACCAGGTTCGCCCCACCAGATAGCTGCAACGCGGTGGCCCCAGCAGAAAAGGCAGGCAAAGAGTAAGAAACAGCGCGCTCCAGACGAAGAAGAAGACGTTGAAGACGGCGGAGCGGACGAAGATCATAAATTTGCGCTCTGCAAGGGCCCGTAGAAGAGGGCGACGATGTATTTGCTGTATTCTGTGATCAGAAGACTGGCACTGCCTGGCCAGCGCCACCAATTATCCTGCTTGAAGTGTTTTGGAAAGACCGGGTGAGGCAGGATTTCGACGCCGGGCATGTTGCGATGGAATTCCAGCAAGCTGCGTGGCATGTGGTACGCCGCCGTGACCAGGCGCAGCGACCCATAGCCCTGATCGCGCATCCACTTGGCAGTTTCAATGGCGTTGCCGCGTGTGTTGTCGGCCTGGTAACCGAGCGTCACACAGCATTCCAGTTCGTTCGGCGAAACCTGCGAAAGATCCAAGAGCTGGCGCACGTCAACGCCGCGATAGACCCCCGAGACGAAGAGCTTTTTGGCCTTTTCTTGACTCAGCAGGTCCAGCCCCTGCTGCAGGCGCTCGCTGCCACCGGTAAGCACCACAATGGCGTCGGTCTTGCGGGCCGTGTCGTTCACGCTCGACGGCAGCTGCGTGGCGTACCATACGAGGCCGGCGCTCCAGGCAAGTCCCACGACGACGACCAGGGCGCAAAGCCGAAGGAGCAGCTTGCCCCTTCTCGGTCGTCGCCAGCGTGCTGGTGGTGTCATATCGCTTCTTTCGATCGTCCCCTTTGCCCGACGCTTGTGCGCCGTCGTCCGCCACGTTACGGCATTTCCGCCAGATCGCGCAGGACCGTCAGGCGCGCTGTCAGCATGGTTATGCCAGCGACAACCAGGGGCAGCAATGCCAGGACCAGCCATTCAACCGAAGTCAGGGTAAGGTCCGGCAGGATGGCACCCTCGATGCGGCGCAGTAGTCGGCCGAGCAGAAAAACCGTCGCCACCGCCAGCGCCAAACCGACGAATCCGCCGCGCAGGCCAAGGCGCAGTGCATGCGCCTGGAACTGCTTTGCGACATAGGCATCCTGGGCGCCGATGAGGTGCAGAAGTTCGACGATCTGGTGGTGGATGGCCAAACTCATGCGGGTCACGAATATCACCATGACGATGGCCGAGAGACAGACCAGGAGCACGACCAGCGCCGAAATCAACTCGATCGTGTGTGCCAGGTCAAGGAGGTTACCCAGCCAGCGCTGATGATCCTCGACGATGGTCCCTGGCGCCGCGGCGGCGATCTTTTCGGCGAGGCGCTCGACGGCGGGCGCCTCGTCGCTGTCGAGGGTCACCGCGATCAACTGCGGCAGGGGCAGATCGGCAAGGCTTTCGCCCTGTCCAAGCCACGGTTCCAACAGGCCGGCGATATCGGCGGTCTCGAGCACTTGTGCCGAGCGAATTCCCGGCGTGTTGAGCAGAATTTCGAGTGTCGCGTCGACGCGCGCCGTCACGGAGTCGCTGTTGTCGCCGGGTCTGCCGCCGGGCTCAGCGCTCGGGTCGCCCTCGGGATCGATCGCGGGGATTTGTATCGTGAGCCGTCCGGCCAGCCCCTTGTCCCAGCGTTCCGCCACCTTGTGCATGGCCATGGCGATAACCAGAGCGAGGGCCGCGAGGTAGACCATGACAGTGATCAGCCAGGGAAAGAATCGCGACGAGGCGTCCTGGTGCAGCGGAACGTCTCTTCTGCCGGAAAGCATGGCTCAGACTCGCGCCGCGGCGGACTTGTGATTGCTTTTGCTGATCGTGACCTCGGCGTGGCTGAGGCGTACGACGGGGTGGTCGAAACGTGCGACCAATGCCTCGTTGTGGGTGGCGACAACGACGGTGGTGCCCAACCTGTTGAGCTCTTCGAACAGGTACAAGAGGCGGATACCCAATTCATCATCGACGTTACCCGTTGGCTCGTCGGCAAGGAGCAGGCTGGGCCGGGCTACGACGGCGCGGGCGATGGCGACTCGTTGCTGCTCGCCGCCCGAAAGCGTGCGCGGCAGCGCATGCAGATGATCGGCCAGACCGACCCAAGACAGGAGCTCGGCAACATCCTGCTCGATGCGATCGGGACGGAAACCGGAGATCTTCAGCGGCAAGGCGACATTTTCCATGGTGGTGAGGTGATCGAGAAGCCGAAAATCCTGAAAAACAACTCCGACTCGCCGGCGCAGTAGTGCCCGGTCATGCCGCTCCAGGGCAGCGGTGTCGCGTCCGAACAGCCAGACATGGCCGCTCGTCGGCGGATGTGCCAAAGACATCAGCTTCAACAGCGTGGATTTGCCGGCGCCGGAATTCCCCACCACGAAATGGAAAGATCCCGGGTCGAACTGCAAGGAAACGTCCTGTAGAACGTTCGGGGAGTCTCCGTAGCGCAGGGATACGTCTTCAAAGCGAACCAAGTCGCCAAATGTCCTTTTTTGTCTTCACTCACAAAGCTTAATTGCCAAGTGCCCACCCGGCCCTTGCCACCTTGCTTTGACTTGCTCACCTACATATAAACTTAAGGACTTAAGTCCGCTGAGGGCAGCATTATTTTATGATCCTTTCCTGTCCAGCCTGTAGCACGCGATTTCAGGTCGACGCAAAACAGCTCGGATCCGACGGCCGCAGGGTCAAGTGCGGCGACTGCGGCCATGCTTGGCATCAGGACCCGACCGTGGAGCCACCGCTGGCACACCCGGCCGCGGTGCCCTTGCCGGTCGCGGCGGCGACCGCGCCGCTGCCCGAAATGGCAGCCGCGGCGCGCGAGCCGCGACCGCCTCGTAGCCGTCGCGTCGAGCCGGAACCGCGGCCCGAGGCGCGGGTCAAACCCTGGATGGGTTGGCTGCTCTTGGCCACAATGGTCGTTGGGCTCATCGCCGGCGGACTCATTGCCCGCGAACAACTACTTGAGGCCTTGCCGTCGACGGCAAAACTCTATGCCCTGCTCGGATTCGGCGAGGAGGCCGCGGGCGAGGGTCTGGCGCTGGAGAATGTCACCTCGGTTCGGCGCCGAGTCGATGGCGATCGTATGCTGATCATCAAGGGCGAGGTCGCCAATGTAGGCGACGGCCCGCGCCCGGTACCCCTATTACGGGCCAGTCTGACCGACGCCCAGGGACAGGAACTTCTGTTCTGGGTATTCGAGACCGGCGAGTCGCAGCTCGAACCCGGCGCCCGCACGGCGTTCGAGACGCAATACACCAACCCGCCGGAGGGCGGCGCGAACCTTTCGATCGGATTCGAGGCGCGACCGCATTAGAAAGGGCGCCATCGTCCGCGAAGCGGCGCGCCCATGGGCGAAGTCAGCGGCTTAAACGAATGCTTAACCCACATCGTGCCAGGATTCCTTGATACTTTTGCGGCCTTCTGCGAGGCACCGCAATGGTCGGCGAAATCCGCTCTTCGATGGGCAGCCGGCGTTTCGCGCGCCGCGGCCGAACCCAACGAGCACTCAAGCCAAAGCCCGCCCAGCCGGGCTCAGAGGGTAAAATCGGATGAACATGACCCGCATTCTGGTGGCGGAAGACGACGAAGCGGTACAGAAATTTGTCTGTCGCGCGCTGGTCCACAAGGGTCACGACGTGACGTCAGTGGATGATGGGCTGCAGGCGTTGCAGGCCCTGGACAAATCGCAATTCGACCTGCTCATCACCGACATCGTCATGCCGGGTCTGGACGGCATCGGCCTTGCCCTCAAGGTGGCCCGCGATTTCCCCGCGGTGCCGGTGCTCTTGATGACCGGCTATTCGGCAGAACGCCAGCGCGCCCACAATCTCGAAGAGCTGATCTGCCAGGTCATCACCAAGCCCTTTACCTTGAAGCAGATCTGCGAGGCGGCCGAAACCGCCATCAAGGCCGAGGCGACCACCAAACACTGATAGCTTTCGCCCGTCCGGCAGCGCTTCGCAATTGAGTTCCCTCAAATCACTGTCAGAACTGACGCAGTAACCTGTCGATGTAGCGCAGTTCGTCGGCCGGCCTCTGGCGCTCGCCGCGGCGTCGGCGCAATTCGTCGAGGATGGCGCGGCTGCGCTGCAACTCGTTGGCTTCCGGAATTTCGACGCCTTCCAGGGCTTCGCGCGTGCCTTCGCCGGTGTTGCGGCCCAAGGGGTCCGCGCCCTGGCCCGAGCGAGCGCCGACGTTGCCGCTGCCTCGATCCGGGCGCGCGTTGAACATCTGCATGAAGCGGTCGGCCATGGTCTGCATGCCTTGTTGCAGCTGGTCCAGTGAGCGCGTCTGCGGCCGGATCGCCCCCTTGGGGTTGGCACCTTCGAGGGCGTCGCGTGCAGAGCGCATTTCTCCCTCGGCGCGCCCCAGTGCCTTGGGAATTTCGCCGATCGCGTCGCCGAGCTGACGCATCAGCTCGCCCAGATCGCGACGCAGGGACTCCTGCGATTGGGAATCGGCGCGATTTTCGCGCGACGCTTGCGATTGGTTCTCCTCGCTCTGGCCACGCTTTTGCGAGCGCTCGAAACTGCGATCGAGCAGCTCCTGCTGATCGTTCATCATGCGCTCCAGGTCACGCATCATCTTGTGTGCGTCCTGCAGTTCCTTGTTCTGCCCCTGCGCATAGGGCTCGGTGCGCAGGTTCTCGAGCATTTCCTGAAGTTGCGCCATCAGATCGCGGACCGCATCCTTGGCCCCGCTGCGCGCCAACTCGCGCGCCTTGTCGATCATGTCCTGCAAATCCTGACTCTGCAGGACGCGGTTATCGCCAGGTGCCTCTTGCGGCTCGTAACCTTGCGCCATGCGATCCTGCATCTGCTCGGCCAGGGCGTCGAGGAAGCTGTCCAGGGCTTGTTGCAGCGAATCCAGCAGGCGCTGGATTTCCTCGTTGTCGGCGCCACGCGCCAGCGCCTCCATCAGGGCTTCCTGGATA